>DPLS01000330.1:676-5767 GCA_003541875.1 Bacteroidota bacterium
GATGTTCCGGCGCGAGCACCATGTATGTCGCACCAAAAACTGTATCGGGACGGGTCGTAAATACACGCACAGCATTCCCCTGGCCCTTCACAGGAAAATCAATCTCCGCCCCTTCTGAGCGGCCGATCCAGTTCTTCTGCTGGTCCATCGTGGATTGTGGCCAATCGAGCTCGTTTGCATCATCGAGGAGTCGTTCGGCATATGCCGTTATCCTCATCATCCATTGGCGCATCGGACGACGCTCGACGGTGTAGCCTTTCTCTGTCCACTCGGCGACCTCCTCATTTGCAAGGACTGTACCCAATGCCTCGCACCAGTTAACCGGTATCTCTGCAATGTAGCATAGTCGGAATCGAGCAAGGAAATCATGTTGTTGCTTCTTGCTCTTCTTCCTCCACTCCTGAGCACTGAAACGATCCTCAAGGGGCAGATCGTTCGTCCCGTATTGCTCAAGTTCGGCGACAAGCTCTTTGATGGGCCTTGCCTTTCGAGCGCGTGGGTCAAACCACGAATTGTAGATCTGAAGGAAGATCCACTGCGTCCACTTGTAGTACTTCGGATCGGTAGTATCGACTTCCCTGTCCCAGTCATAGCCCAACCCGAGCATCTTGATCTGACGCCGGAAGGTTATGATGTTTTGCTCCGTGGTGATGCGCGGATGGATATTCGTCTGCATCGCGTAGCGTTCAGCGGGAAGACCGAATGCATCCCACCCAATTGGGTGGAGGACATTCTGGCCTTTCATTCGTCTGTAGCGACAGAGTATGTCAGTGGCCGTGTAGCCTTCAGGATGGCCGACATGCAAACCGGCACCCGAAGGATACGGGAACATATCCAAGACATACACTTTGGGCACGTCTTTGCGTTGCTCCGTGCGGAACGTTCTATTCTGCTCCCAGTACTGCTGCCACTTCGGTTCTATTTGCTGAAACGGGTACGCCATAGAAAAGCTGATAGTGATCGTTGCATCAAGCTAGATCGCTGCGCGACTTTGGTCCATGTACTTCACAGCCCTTGCAAGGCTCCTGATTCTCATTCGATATCTGATCTCATCTACTGATGCACCAGACCTCGCCATCTGTCTGCCGGCGGTATTTCTCAAGACATGAGGTGAGATATCGCGGGTTCCACCATCCCTGATGCCGGCCAATTCCAGATATTGGTTGATGCGCTCCCGAATACCCCGCACTGACATTCGCATGCCCCGCGTTCTATTGCCATCACTCAGAAACAAGGGCTGACTTGGTAGGACGTTGCTCCTTAACGCGAGATAGTCATTCAAGAGCGTTATCATGTCATCTCGAAGAACGACTCGGCTTTCTCTCCCTCTACTCTGGAGTCTCAGCACACCACCGCCCGCGATGACGACATAGTCCTTCACATTCGCTCTGACGAGTTCAGACTCCGACACGCCATATTGAACCATGAGCCGCAGGATGACAAGGTCCCTCGTTCCACGCCGATCATTCAGATCTACTGCCGCAATCAATCTATCGACCTCAGACTCCGTAAGGACTTCACATTCTGGTGACGAACGGCCTACGGACCCGCGGACATGCCGAGCCGGATTATGCGTGAGCAATCCCTGGCCGCGGAGAAACTCAAAGAATCCTCTTAACCCTGACAAGTAGGTCGAGACAGATGCCTGTGAGAGATTCTTCTGCTCAATCAAATAGTCTCTGTAACGGAAAACATCGGCAGTAATGAAAAGGAACTTCCGGTCCTGCTCGTACCATCGCACAAATTCTCGCAGCGCGCCTGCATACGTCGCTTGCGTTTGCGTTCTGCCGCCGTATGACGAATCCAGGAACTTCTTGATATGATCGCGAAGCTCATCAGCGGAGAACTGACTTCTTGAGAGTTGAGGAGTCTCCATTCGTCGAGGACAATGGGAAAACGGCACGGAACCGCGTCGCCGAGTGTAAATTTACCCAATTAACCGTTCACAATCAACAGAACGAGGAAGGGAGGAAAGCGGATGGACTAGTGGACTTTCACCACCATCATTGTGATGTCGTCCGATTGCGCCGCACCTTTGGTGTGGTGCAGCACGTCTTTGTAGATTGCATCGGTGATCTCTTGCGCGGTGCAATGGCGAACCGACGGGAGGAGCGCTTCCAATCGGGACTCGCCATACTCAACAGCATCCTTGTTCATGGCTTCGCTCACCCCATCCGTGAACAACACGAGGAGATCACCCGGTTTCAATTGAGTGACCTCTTGTTCATACGGCACCTCGGTTCTCAGGACGCCGAGGATCATGCCGCCCTTGTCAAGCCGTATCGATGTGCCGTCACTTCGCAGGAGAATGGGATAGTTGTGGCCGGCGTTCACATACGTGAGCGTTCGTGATCGATCATCAATCACTCCCCAAAAGAACGTGACAAACTTATTCCCCCCTGTGTTCCGACACATCAGATCGTTCACGCGCTGTGTGAATTCGCTGAGTGAAAGATCGAGCGGGGCGAGAGCCCTGATGGTGGCTTGAAGATTCGCCATGAGCAACGCCGCCGGTGTTCCCTTTCCGGAGACGTCTCCAATTGCGATGATGTGGCGGTGTTGGTCTACCGAGAGTACGTCATAATAATCTCCACCGACCTGCTTAGAGGATATGTTTGTCGCAGCGATTTCGATGCCTGGAATCGCAGGGATGACATCGGGCAGGAGTCCTTTCTGGATCTCACGAGCGATCAGGAGTTCGTCCTCAAGCTTCTGTTTCTCGATGGCCTCTTGAAAGAGACGGGCGTTTTCAAGGGAGATGACTGCGAGATTCACAAGTGACGAAAGGAACTCGAGATCAACCGGACTAAACACTTCCCTGCTCAGCTTCTCGCCCAGAAGTACCAGTCCCTTTGTTTGACCCTGCGTCTGCATGGGTACGACCACGCGTAGCCCGAGCGCGAGGAGCGCCTCACGGAGGTCGACATCATGTTTCACAACAAGATCATCCACGCAGGTTGCAGCCTTGACCGAAGCGAGCTTCATCAACAGTTCACCTTGCGGAGCAGGCCCATCAAGGCGCGATGCCGCCACTTTCATGTCAGAGCCATCACGCAGACAGATGAGATACCGGTTCACTCCGATTTGACCAAGCAAGGACAAGACAAGAAGGCGGACCAGCTTGTCCGGGTCGAGCAACGCCCCAAATTCCTTACCAAGATCGAACAGCGTGTTGAGTTCCTGTATTTTTCTGTCCAGCTTTCGATTCACCTGTTGAATCTCACTCACCGTCCTGCTTTTCTCGACAGCTGTTGCAGAGATGTTGGCAAGCGAGCGGAGATAGGTCTCTTCCATTGTTGTGAGTTTCTTGCCGGAGAAACGCTCGCTAAATCCGAGCAAGCCAATTGGCCGCTCGGCGATGAACATCGGGAGAAGAATATGGACGCCGTGCTTTTTGAGGGATGCCAGCCAAGGGTACTGAGAGACCCTTAGTTTGTCAACATAGAACAGTGACTGCGGAATCCGCTTGATCGTCAGTTGCGCTTCTTGCAGCTCTGAGGGGAAGCCCTTTGCCGTCTCAACGACATATCGACCCTTTCCGGTCTCCAGCAACACCATACCCTTTGTGGAAAGAATCTTTCCCATGATCGTGAGAAGGATATGACTCAGGATGAATTTCAGATCAAGAGACGAGTTGATGACCTTGCTAAACTCGAACAGGGCGGTGTGCTCGAAGTGACTCTCGTAGGTGGGACTATCTTGTGAGGAACTTGTGCGGCGGGTACGGGGCATGGCGTGGGGTACACTACGTCATGGAGTGAGATATTTGATTAGACGAACCTCATTAGGCTTTCCGGGTTCAAAGTTGTACTCGACCTTGTCCATCAGGCTTTTCATGAGGTACACGCCCAGACCGCCACGGCGGAAATGAGAGAGATACTCTTTCATATCTGGCGGTTGAAAGCCGGACGGATCGAAGCGTTTGCCGGTATCGCGAATCGAAACCTCGAAGGTCCCGTTGCCCCTCTGTACCGTTACAGTAAGCGTCTTATCGGGCTCGAACTTGTAGGCATGCTTGATCACGTTCGTGCACGCCTCATCGACAGCGAGGGCAATCTTGCTGATCTCTTCGTCGCCGAAACCAAATTCCCTTGCCGCTGCTGACACAAAGTCGCGCACAGCAATCAGTCGTTCGGTCTTGCTTTCGATATGAAGTGTTTCAGTCTTCACTGGTCTTGGCGTTGGATGAAACCATCCCTACTTCGTCTTGTCCACAAACTTTCGCAGGGCCTCTCGCTCCTCTTTGAAGATCTCATAGAGGAGGGGAAACCCAAGCAGGTCGAAAACATTGTATACCTTTGGCGACATGTTCGAGAGTTTGATGTCACCCTGATTTTTCCTGACATCCTCGATGTATGCCATGAACACCCCAAGTCCCGCGCTACTTATATACGAGAGATCTTTGCAGTTGACCACAATCCTGTATCGATTGGAGGTCAAGAGGTTGGTGAATGCCTCCTCCAGTTTTGGAGCTGTGTGAGCGTCCAGGTATCCTTTGAGCTCGAGTACATGGATTCCTTCCGTCTCTCGGACTCCAATTTTGAATTCACTCATGAGTAATCCTCCATTACGAAACTTCGACCTGTTGCCCGTTGCTGTTCCCACGCCACTTAAGAATCACAAGCGTGAGGTCATCGTGACTGGCCTGTTGCTCGGTAAATGCTTTGACCGCACCGAGCACATGCTCCTTAATTTCAATTGCCGGTTGTTCTCGCGCCTGCAACACCGACTCCATCAGTCGCTCATACCCAAATTCCTCGTCGCCACACCGGGCTTCCGTAACACCATCCGTGTAGAGCACGAGCACGTCCCCTTTGTGTAGTTGAATTGCCTCCTCTTCGATAGATGAAGAGAACACATCGCCAAGTCCCAAACCGATTCCCATTCCCTTTGGCCGGACATAACTCCCTTTGTGGCGAGACACGAGAAGGGGAGGACAATGTCCTGCCCGTACCATCAATACCTTCCCACTGTCCGTGTCAAGGATGGCGTAGATGACGCTGATAAACGAGCGCTTGTCAAACGAGCCGAGCAGTGCCTCGTTCGCCTTCACGATGAAGGCCTTTGGCGAGCGATGCAACCTGCTCAGAG
>DPLS01000261.1 GCA_003541875.1 Bacteroidota bacterium
AGCAACACACCCCGCCAGAGTGTGTCGTATTGTTGCGCTGAGGATGGGGTGGAAAGCCACATCATGATCACAACCAAAAATGTTCCTATCGTTTTCATGATTCTATCCTTTCAGATTGTTTAACGTACGAGAGTCATCTTTTTTGCGTCGGTAAATGTCTTGCCATCATCTGTCTTTGCTGTGAGTCTGTAGACATAGGCACCACTTGCGAGAGTTGACGCGTCGAGTACTGAGTTGTATGTGCCCGGTGGCTGAATCTCATGGACAAGGAGAGCGACTCGTTGCCCGATGATGTTGAACACCTCAAGCTGAACCTCCGCCCTTACAAGAAGATCGTATCGGACATTGGCAGAAGGATTGAAGGGGTTCGGATAGCTTTGGTGCAACGTGAACGCTGTTGGAATTGGAGAAGACCATCCAACAGAGGTAATCGTCGAATCACCCTTGAAGACTCCCCAATACCCTTTATTGTTCCCGAACGCATATGCAGGGGCTCCTACAATGATGTCTGCAAAGCCATCACTAGTGATGTCCCCGACAGATGCGACACTCCGTCCGAAGTCACTTGCAGATGAGAGCCCAACGGCGGCATCAAAGGTCTCGTCCAGTCTTGGACCGCCTGCATAGACAAATACAAATCCTGAAGTATTACTTGCCCTGTAGGCCGCCACCACAACATCCTGACGTCCATCACCATCCATATCACCCCCGTCAATGATGGCGTTGCCGAAGTTGGCCACCCCCGGATTCTGAAGCCTCAAGCTAGGAATCGTATCAAAGGAGGAACCACCGAGGTGTACAGCAATGTAGTTTTCAGACAGAGTGCTATCCCGCTTTGTCCACAGGAGGTCATCAATCCCATCCCCGTTCGCTTCAAAACATCCGAGAGCACTGGAGCCTATTTCCGCGCTAATGAGACGAATATCTTTTGTAGTATCAAATGGGACCCTACCAAACCAGATATCGACGTAGTTGTAGCGAGGCGGGGCCGAGTGCACACCCCGAAGAATCAGATCGGTGTGGCCATCGTTGTTGAGATCCCCCACTGCACAGGCCCAACCTAGATTGAAATATGCTGAGTCACCTTGCAACACAACCGAGGCAACCGTATCAAAGACTGAACCACCCCGATAGATGTACACACGCCCCTCGAATGTACCAAATACACATTGTGGTGCAGTAATAATAAGATCAACCGTAGAATCACCAACGACATTTCCAATGCAGACACTTGAGCCGAATGTCTCTCGGACATTCGAACCGGTGAGTCTGGTAGGTGAGACAGTGTCGATTCCTGTTGATGTCCCCCAATAGATGAGGACCGTATCGACATACGTGGTGCCTCCGCTCTTATGAATTACGACATCTGTCCAGCCATCACCGTTGAGATCGCCAGTCTTCAAGTTCTCACCCATGAACACGCCGCGTACAGTTGTGTCAGTCTGATTCTGGAGCGTGTACACTCCAGTATTACCGAGTTGATACACGGATGCTCTGAAAGGGAAGTTGCTGGTTGGTGAGTGTCCGTTTACGTAGAACCCTAGTTGAGCCCCTGGGGTGGTACCAAACACCTGCGTCCACGGCTGTAGTGTGACTTGGGCTTGGACAGGAACAAGCAGCACAACGCCGCAGGCAAGAAGTACAATCGATTTCGTTTTCATTGCAATTCTCCTTTCGCTCAGTGATGCACAATGCTCGGATGGGGGACATCTGATGTAATGAAGTATGGATCAATCATGAGCTTTGCCGGGGCAGCGTCTGTGAGATAACGAGCGAAACGCCCGTAGGTCGCGGTCACGTATCCCGCCCGTTGCTCATTCAATGTATCGGCGATCAGATTCCCCACGTAGTTAATCGCAAGGTTGGCGCCAAACTCCGGCTCATCGACAACATAGAACTTCTCGTGCAGATCGAGATTGCCAAACTGCGCTGCCGTTTCTTTGATCGCCTGATCGTACTCCCCTGCAAACAGATGCTGTGCGATGGAGTCTTCCACAACGACTTTGTCCAAGTACGTTGTCACTTGCCCATACCAGTACACCTGCAAGTCAATGTTGTTGCAGGGGAGACAGGGTTGCTGAGCAATGCCTCCAGTGAGAATATGCCCTGTGCCTGGCGCAAATGGATTCATGGACGAAGACGGGGGCTCAAACGTGAGCACAAACTCCTTGTAGCCAGTTGTTCCTATGAAGTCGCTCTTCAGAAGAATTTGACTTGCGCGTTCATTGCCGTTGGTGCAGGTGACGATGCAGTGTACGACACTATCCCCAGTTGCATTCGACGTATCCACTTTCAACCTGTATGTTGCCCAGAGTGTATCGCTGCCCGCTCCCCCTCCGACCCAGTACCAACTGTCGGGCGTGGCGGTTTTGACCATGTAGCCGGCGCCCAAGCCTCGTGTCAGCTTCAGCGACATAGTGTCGATTTCTCCCTCTGGGTGCCTATAGCTAAAGTAGTTCCGCTTCACTTCCGGCCAGTCAACATCTTCCTCAGCTTGATAGACCATTCGCTGTGCAGCAGATTTCTCACTGATCAGTTTCCGTTGGTGAATGACCTTCAGCCCAGCGCTATTGTGCAGAGCGAGGCTCTCTTGTTCTGCCGATCCTCCGTAACCAGTGGAAGTCTGAAATACGTTCATATGAAGTGCATGCTTGAGCGTATCAAAGTTCACATGGTCCTGGCCGAACAGATACACACCTCGCCAAAGTGTGTCGGTATGTTGCGCTGTTGATGAGGTCGGAAGCCACATTACAGCCAACGCAAGAATTGTTCCTAGTGTTTTCATGTCTATCTCCTTTCGAATGGTCAATGTGTGAGTGTCATTTTCTTTGTGTCGCTATAAGTTGTCCCATTGTTTGTCTGCGCGGTTAGTCTGTAGAAGTAGACCCCACTTGCCAGCTTTGATCCATCGAGCGTTACATTGTAACTGCCTAATTGTTGAGTCTGATCAACGAGGAGAGCAACCAGTTCCCCAATGATGTTGAAAACTTCCAGCCTGACGTATGCACTTGCAAGAAGTTCGTATTGAATGTTTGTAGAAGGATTAAACGGATTCGGGTAATTCTGATACAGCACAAATTCCTTTGGAGTAAAATCAACCTCAACTTCTATTTCGTTTGAGTAAGTGAATGTTCCATCAAAATCAATTTGCTTGAGACG
>DPLS01000409.1 GCA_003541875.1 Bacteroidota bacterium
TCCTCTTCCTCTTCTTCCTCCTCCTCATCTTCCTCCACTTCCGCTTCCTCAAGATCGCGTCGCATCATTTCGCGGATCTCATCGATCTTTTCTTTTGTCAGGCCTTCAATGCCCAGGAGAAGTTCATCCTCTGCTTCAATAACTTCCTTTGCAGTATCAAGCTTGGCGTTGATGAGCTTCATGTAGAGTTCTTCGCCCAGTTCCTCCCTGAAATCAATCAGCTCAATATCATACTCATCCTCTTCGCCACCCTCCTTGATGAGATTGATTTCGTAGCCGGTAAGCTTCGAGGCCAACCGGATGTTCTGCCCGTTGCGTCCAATGGCAAGCGACACCTGGTCTGCGCCAACAACAACATCGGCAGTCTTCGTTTCCTTGTTGACCTGTACACTCTTCAGTTTCGATGGCGCAAGCGATCGCTGAATGAACACCTCGGGCTGCTCGCTGTAGTTGATCACATCGATATTCTCATTGTTCAATTCCCGGACGATGGTGTGAATGCGTACACCCTTCATGCCAACGCACGCGCCAACAGCATCAATGCGGTCGTCATGAGATTCAACGGCAACCTTTGCACGCTCGCCCGGTTCCCGCGCAATATTTTTGATCTCAATGATTCCGTCATAGATTTCGGGAATCTCCATCTCGAACAGCTTGGCCAGAAATTTCACGTCGGCCCGGGATACAATGACCAGCGGAGCGCCGGCGTTCTTCTTCACCTCTTTGATTACTGCACGGATGGTGTCACCCTTCTTGTATCGTTCCTTGAAAATCTGTTCACCCTTCGGAAGGATGAGCTCGTTCCTGTTGTGATTGATAAGAATCTCATTTCTCCGTATCTGGTAAATTTCACCCACAACAATATCGCCAAGAGTGTTGCTGTACTCGTTGTAGACAATCTCCCGTTCAATCTCCTTGATGCGTTGGTTCAGGTTCTGCTTCGCGCTGACGACCAGACGGCGACCAAACGTCGCCAGGGGCACGACCTCGACACAATCCTCGCCGACGTCTAGATCCTCACCTGTGACCTCCCTTGCAGATGCCTTGTCGATCTGCGTGATCGGATCCTCGACGACATCCACGACCTCGCGCTCGTAGAAGATTTCGATGTCGCCCTTATCCATGTTCACCACAACGTCGAACTTCGCATCCTGGCCATACTTCTTCCGTACCATCATGGAGAAAACGTCCTCCACGATCCCAGTCAGGATGTCCTTATCAATCCCTTTCTCACGAACCATTTGTGAAAATGATTCGACGATCTCCGAATTCATTACAGCCTCCTCATCGATAAAAACAAAATCACCAATTCTCTACCACGGAGCTCTCACACGAGCTTCCACAATCACGTCAAACGCTATAGTTTCCGGCTCGCCATTCTTCCCGGACGCGAGAACAATCATCCTGTCGCTCACCGACTCCAGTTTCCCTGCATAACTGCGCAGACCTTCGCCAGATCTTGCCTTCACTTCCAGTTGTCGCCCCACATGCTTCCCATATTGCCAGGCATACTTCAGTGGGCGCGCAATACCTGGAGATGAAACCGTCAGCCGATACGAATCCCGGACGATCCCAGCCGATTCCACAAGACGATCCACCTCGCGGCTCACTGTTGAGCAGATCTCAGTGGTGACCCCCTTCTCCGAATCTATGTAGACCTCGACCGATTTCCCCTTCCCCTCACCTTTTACCTCCAGAGCGACAAGGTGCACCCCATGCTTCGAGATGCAATCCTCAACAAGACTCTGTATCTCGACCGTTGTCATGGGCTTCACATGAGGAGTGGAGGGCAGAACCAAACAAAAATAGCCCAAACCGGGCTACTAAATACGACGTACTACGGCATAAATGTAGTGAGGCGGGAAGACAAAAGCAAGAGAATTATTGAAAACCTTGGTTAGCAAAGCAATGCAGGAACCGCGATTATCGCACGGTCTTACTCAAACATGCGCACAAGGCTTCGGAATTCCTTGGAGTTTCTCTCCAAACGATTCGATCTCTGGTGAGGCATGATCAACAAACTGTTTCCTTGATAACCTGTGCGGCCCGCTTCACCTGCTCAGTCGAAACATCCATGTGCGTCACAGCTCGAATCCCCATGTAGTTCCCGAGCGTGAGAAGGACTCCTTTTTTCTTGAAGAGTGCAAGCACTTCATCCGGCGACTTGCCGAGATTCTCGAGGCTGATGATGACAATGTTTGTCTGAACGGAATCCATGTCAATGTCGAAGCCGCGGATCGTTGCCAACTCCCGGGCGAGATCCCTGGCATTTGCATGGTCTTCCTTCAGTCGGGCGATGTTGTTCTCCAACGCATAGATGCAAGCGGCAGCAAGTACTCCAGCTTGCCGCATTCCGCCGCCGAAGATCTTCCGATACCTTCGCGCCTCAGCAATGAATTCACCAGACGATGCAATCACTGAACCCACCGGCGCCCCAAGCCCCTTTGAGAGACAGACAGAAACAGAGTCAAAATACGATACATACTCTTTCGGAGTGATTCCAGTTTCGGCGCAAGCATTCCACAGTCTCGCCCCGTCGAGATGGAACCTGATGCCTTCGCTCGTTGCAAGTGCACTCATCTCTTTGATGAGCGAAATCGGGATGACGGTGCCACCTGCCCTGTTGTGTGTGTTCTCCATACAAATCAGTCGCGTGCGCGGCATGTAGTATGCCTTTGGTCGTATCGCCCGCTTGACCTGATCCACGCTAAACGCACCATGTTTCCCTTCAATCGTATGGACCTGAACATTGGAAAGGAATGCCATGCCCGCCGTTTCATAGTTGAAGACGTGACATCCTTTTTCCGCTATGACCTCGTCACCTGGCTGAGTATGCACCTTGATGCACAGTTGATTCCCCATCGTCCCGCTGGGAACGTAGAGTGCGGCTTCCTTCCCGAGAAGCTCTGCTACCTTTTGCTGCAGCTTGTTGACTGTGGGATCCTCGCCGAACACGTCGTCCCCCACTTCCGCCCTGGCCATTGCCTCGCGCATCCCTGGAGAAGGCCTTGTGACCGTGTCGCTTCTCAGGTCTATGAACTCCATGCTTCCTCCCTCTTCCTTCTGATGAACTTTTGTCCAAGAGCCGCCGCGACAAACAGACCGGCAATGAACAGACATCCACTCCCCAACCAGTCCCCGTGCTCGCTGTAGAACGTCAACTCGGTACTCCGACCAATGGTCCGAGAAAGTGTAGCTTGTGTGAATAGCTCCGTCGCATCGTACACATGTCCATACGGATCAATGTAACAAGAGATCCCTCCGACCGCGCATCTGGCAAGCCACCGTCTGTTTTCAATCGCTCTGAATATTGAAAAGCGCTGGTGCTGGTACGCCCCCGACATTCTATCCCACCAACTATCGACGGTAATGAGCGTGAGGAACTCGGCGCCGCTCCTAACGAACGAGGCTACGAATTCGGGATAGACAGATTCATAACAGATCAAAGCATTGAAGCGTGCGCCGGTCTTCTTCTCAGTGAACACCACCGAATCACGTCCAATCTGCCAGCCACCGATGCCAACACCCCAGCGGAGAAAATCAAAGAAGTAGAATGCGTCCGCGTAGGGGACACGTTCCGCAATCGGGACCATCTTCATTTTCCCATACCATGGAATCTCATCAACCCCCGGCTGGAAGAGTGCAGCCGAATTGAATGCATCGTACCGCTCCCCCGTACCCAGAATTCGCTTTGCACTCGGAGGCGCCTTCGTAGTGTCATCGTAATAGACGGCATTCGGCAGTCCGGAGAGGACAGGCACCCCGAGTGTATTGATTCGCTCGAGAATATAGCGTAGCGTTGACCCGTTCTCCTTTGTTAGAACATAGTAGGGGATTGCCGTCTCCGGCCAGAGAACCAGATCGGGTCTTGGCTTCCGTGCGTCATTGACGAGCTGTTGCGTCATGTCGAGATGAAGATCAATCGTGCTATGACCCGATCGCTTCCACTTCTCCCAGGGATCAACGTTCGCCTGGACTATTCCAACCGTAATGGTTTTTTCCGGTAATGATGAACAAGCTTGAGAGAGAACGATCCCCCCATGGATTTTTGGGAGGAAGTAGAGCGCAACGATCCCGGCCGCCATCAAGACGCTGGACCGCGAACGCGGCTGCCACCGACCATGAGCAAGCTGCGAGTACAGCACAAAGGCCAGAGCATTGATGACGACTATCCAAAACGACACTCCGAGAATTCCGGTAACACTAATGAACTGAATGCCCGCCAGGTTGTTCGACTGGCTGTTCCCTATGGTGATCCAGGGAAACGACCACTCGCCGAGTGTGTGTGAGTATTCGTATCCCACCCAGAGAAACGGCAGTGCGATGAGCGCCGTCCAGTCTCCCAGGTATTTCCGTGCCAGAACGTAACCGGCAGCGGGCAAGAAATAGAAGACGGGATGGACGAACATCGTCACCGCGCCCGCAATCATCATGTACGGATCGTTCATGTGCGCGTAGCCGCCGGTCCAGTTCAGTGTGATGATATGAAAGATTAGAAAGGTCAGGTACGAGTATCGGAGCGCCCTCCCCATCTCGTCGATATCAGCCAGCACAATGAGCCACGGGACCAATCCAAAGCATGCGAGGATGCCAAACGGAAACGGAGGGAAAGACATCCCCAGCATTACACCCGAAATAGCGCACAGAAGAGCCCTCACACGAAACTCATGCTTTCGTCTTGCCCGATCGGCTGCAGATTCAAATGGGACTTTCGACTTACGTGAGAAGAGACTCACCGGCTTTGTTCCTTCACTGATACCGTCGATTTCTTTGGAGGAAGAAATCGCTGCTCGAGATTCCGCCATGTCCAGATGATCAGCAACGCAATCACGGACCCAATCACGGCGCCTCCAACCGCATCCGATGGATAGTGAACACCTACTGCGACTCGGGATATCCCCACCAGCGAAGCCCATCCGAAGAAGACCCACTTCATCCGGGGATAGTAGTAGGAGAATACCGTGCCTATGGCAAAGTTGTTGACAGCGTGCGAGGAGGGAAACGACTTTCCCGGTCCGCAATCCACGAGCATGTGGATACCTTGAATCACGGACACACCATCCACCTCATGGCATGGGCGTGCACGGGCGACCCACTCTTTGATGAATGCACTGCTGATCTTGTCACTGATGAAAATGACAAACGGTATCATGATAGCCACGGTGCGACCCCTCCTCCCTCCAAACATCAAAAGTCCTACCCAGGTAATGACAAGGGGAACTCGAATTGCCCAGAACTTGTCGTAGTCAGTAATCAATGGCCACACGAAATCGCCCAGAGGATTGCTGAGCGTCTGGTTGATGAAAACGAATAGCGCTTTGTCTATCGAGAAGAGAAACTCGCTCACGATGCCTTTCGTCCGTTGTTCTTGTTATAGAAATACCTGATGACGAGAACGAATGCAACAACGATGAGGATGCCGGTGACAATCTCACTGTAAGTGTTCAGATAGAACCCAATCTTCTCCCAGTGCTGGCCGAGATACCATCCTGCGCTCACCAGAATTGCGTTCCACACAAGCGCACTGACGAGCGAAAGACCTGTCGTCTTTGCAAGGTCCAACTCGGACATCCCGGCAAAAAAGGATACGGCGGCCCGGGTGCCCGCAAGGAACCTGTTTGCAACGATGAGCCAGTAGCCGTATCGCTTGAACCAGGCTTCGACTTTCATGACAGCGTCAACGGGAATGAACTTGATCTTCCCTTTTTCAAGGATTGTATCTCCAAACCAATCGCCAATCTTGTACATCACGACAAAACCCAAGGTACTTCCAAGTGTTGCGAGCAAGAGCGTCTCGATGAACCCTGTCTGGCCAACACCGATCAGAGAACCAGCAAAAACAACGATGACATCACTCGGAAAAGGTGGGAACACATTCTCGACAAACGCAATTGAAAATACGGCCACGTAGATGAGAAAGGGATCGAGGGCCTGAAGAGAGTGTATGAAGGATTCCAAATGAAAAACTCAGACTTGTGGGAAATTCACGTCGGCATGATCATCGCAACAGCGTGAGCGGCGGCACCCTGCTCGGTTCCAATGAACCCGAGTCCCTCATGCGTTGTCGCTTTTATCGAAATCTGCTGCATCGAGATCTTCAGCGCATCTGCAATATTCTGGCGCATCAGTTCAACAAACGGAGCAATCCTGGGCTTCTCCATGACAACCGTTGC
>DPLS01000321.1 GCA_003541875.1 Bacteroidota bacterium
CACCAATGTTTGTATGGCCGCGATTTATTCGCAGGAACTCGGTTCGGAGTCTATTTATCGACCGACAACGGAACGAACTGGACCTTTCTGGCTGGCGGGCTGACGTTCAATTATGTTACCTCTCTTGTTGCTATTGACTCCAGTATCTTTGCTGGAACTATGTATGGCGGGATATTCCGATCGACGAATAACGGTGCGACGTGGACATCCACCAGCAGTGGCTTGCCAAGTGATGTGGAGATTAGAGCACTTCTTGCAAAGCCCAATGGCGTTGGCGGATTGAATCTCTTTGCTGCAGCGATGCGTAATGGCATTTTTCTTTCGACCAACTATGGTAGTAGTTGGGTAGCAGTCAACAGCGGATTGTCGAATGCGACCATACAAACATTGGTGGCAGGAATCGAGAATTCACAGGCTGCCGCGCTCTTTGCAGGAAGTAATGACCAAGGTGTCTTTGTCTCAACCGATAATGGTTCAACCTGGATCGCCTCGAATGTTGGTTTGACCAACCCTACCGTTCTTTCTCTTTGTGTTGGCTCTAATGGGCGAGGAGGAACAAATCTCTTCGCGGGCACAGCCTTCGGTGGTGCATTCCTCTCGACCGACAATGGTGCACACTGGCGTGAAATGAATACTGGTCTGACGAATCCTTACGTTCAAGCTCTCACCATTAGCATCAATGATGGAAATGTGACGAATCTCTTTGCTGGTACTGGGGGAGGCGGCGTTTTTCGATCGACCAATAATGGCTTGAGTTGGAGGCCGGCTAATGCGGGTTTACCGTGCTCAGTCAATGCTCTTGCGGTATCTGGTTCGAATATCCTTGCGGGAAATCTTGGGGGCGGGATGTTTATCTCTTCCAATAGTGGTATCACTTGGATCGAGATTAACAATGGTCTCGCCTTTCCTTATGTCCATGCTGTAGCTGTGGCTCCGGATCATAGTGTCTTTGTGGGAACTCGTCGCGGAGTTTTTCTTTCCACAAATGATGGTGCAAACTGGAATCAGTGCGATACCAATTTCACCGAGCACGTTCAATGCCTTGCATTGAGCCCACATGGCACTAGTGGCGTGACCATTATTGCAGGAACGGACGAACACGGAGTGTTTCGATCTACAAACAATGGATTGAGTTGGGAACAATCTAATAGTGGCTTGACCCAGAGTTTTGTGCTTTCTCTTGTTGCTTGTCCTGCGGAGCAATCAACGATGAATGTGTTCGCGGGAACATATACAGGAGGCGTTTTCCTTTCAACGGACGACGGAACAACATGGATGCAGACTGGCTTGACATCTGCAACTATATGGGCGCTTATCGGCTTCGCCAATCGATCAGGAACTACGGACATTGTAGCCGGTACAAATAGCGGTGCTTTTGTTTCAATGAATAATGGAACGAGTTGGCTTCAAACAGGGTTGTCTCACGGGATATTTTCGCTAGCCTCGTCGCATAGAGTGGGAGGGGGGACATGTCTCTTCGCGGGTACGAGTGGTGGATGGGGGGTTTTTCTTTCAAGCGATGATGGGTCAAGCTGGATTGCGGTCGATACCGGATTACCGCCAAGCACCATAACTTCGCTTGCAGCGAGCGATTCGTTTCTTTTTGCAGGCACTGGCTTTGGGGTATGGCGAAGACCTCTTTCGGAAATGATTACTTCCATTCAGCAGATCTCGGACGAATTGCCAAATGGGCTCAGGTTAGAACAGAGTTTTCCGAATCCTTTTAACTCAGCGACAAGGATCAGATTCCAAATACCTGGACGCGAAGAGGGCGGGCTGACAAGCCGCAGCCTAGCCGTGCTCAAAGTGTTCGACATGCTTGGAAGGGAAGTTGCGACGTTGGTGAATGAGGAAATGATTCCCGGCACCCATGAGACAACATTTTATGGAACCGCATTGGCGAGCGGTGTGTACGTCTACCGTCTGAGGTTTGGCAACTTCGTGGAAACAAAGAAACTCGTTTTGATGAAATGACACAGCGGGATTCTCTGATGCTGCAACAAAGTATCTTTCAACATCTCAATGAAATGTGTGTGCGGTTCAGCGCGAGAGCACATATCAGGATCGTTCTCATGGTGCTGGCAAGCGTGACCGTGTTGCTGACAACGCAATCCTTGTCACAGCCTCTGGCTCAGGGTCGTAGCAAGTTTCTGGGCTGCGGGACGAACAGCAGCATCTGGTCAGGACTTCCTTTGTATTGGAATCAAGTAACGCCGGGCAATGACGGCAAATGGGGATCGGTTGAAGGAACTCAAGGGCAATTCAACTGGACAAATCTGGATCTGATCTACAACTATACAGTAGGTCGAAGTCTGCCGTTCAAGGAGCACACGCTGGTGTGGGGCGCGCAGCAACCGTCGTGGATTACGTCTCTTGATTCTGCGGGTCAGCGGGAGGCGGTTCGAAACTGGATTCAACGTGTGGGAGAGCGGTACCCGAGCATGGCATTTGTGGACGTTGTCAACGAACCGTTCCGCAATCCGCCGTCCTATATGAATGCACTGGGGGGCAGTGGAACGACCGGGTGGGATTGGGTCATTACTGCATTCCAATGGGCAAGACAATACAGCTTCCCGGGAGTGAAGCTACTTCTGAACGAATACAACATATTGCAGGATAATGCGTTCACGACAAATTATCTCAGGCTCGTTGACACATTGAGAGTGAGAAATCTGATTGATGGCATCGGCATACAGGGTCACTACTTCGAGTTTCGCAGCCACATCGGGGATCCCAGTCCGTATGTCTATGATGTCAACGTGCTGCGGGGAAATCTCGACAGGATCGCCGCAACAGGGTTGCCGGTCTACATAACGGAGTTTGACATCGATGAACCCATCGACTCGAATCAGCTTGCGCAATACAAAATCTACTTCCCTTTGTTTTGGACTCACCCCGGTGTCAAGGGCATGACGTTCTGGGGATACATTCAGAACGACGTCTGGTCTTCCCATCCAAATACGTTTCTTATCCGGACGGATGGCAGTGAACGTCCGGTGGTCCCGTGGCTGCGCAGGTATGTCGCCACCCCATTTCCGCCAACGCTTGTTTCACCTGTTGGGACAAGCGGAGTGCCGCGCAACCCCTTGCTGGTGTGGCGCTTCGCGGCAACCACAATTTCGTATCGTTTTCAGGTGGCGACCAATTTGGGGTTCTCATCCATTGTTGTGGACTCGACGATTGCTGATACGCTCTGCCGCCTCAACCCCCTTGCAGCGAATACGCGATACTACTGGCGGGTCAGCGCGTCGAATGATAGTGGCACGAGCGTGAATTCTGCAACGGCTTTTTTTATTACTGGAGATCAGATTGTTGACGTGGAGGAGAGCGCCGAGTCCCCGGTTGACTTTGCGCTATATCAGAACTATCCCAATCCCTTCAACCCAACGACGCGGATCGAGTACTCGGTGCCGGAGAAGGGGTACGTGTCACTGAAAGTGTACAACCTTCTTGGACAGGAAGTAGCGACACTGTTCGCAGGAGTTCAGCAACGCGGGAACTACTCGGCGACGTTTGACGGAGCCGGACTTGCGAGTGGCGTGTACCTTTGTCGCCTTCACACTGGGAATTATGTCCAAACGAGAAAGCTTGTCTTGCAGAAATGACAAAACTCTTTGATAACAAATGGAAGGGCAATGTGATGATGTCAGGTAACTCTGTCACGCATAGTATTTCTGTTGATGGACTTTTCCAGACCGTACGCCTTTTCTTTCGAGCCTTCCCCTTGTTGATTCTGACTGTTTTGACTCTTAGTTGTTTCGCTTTTTGTTCTGATACATCGACAGGCAGATCTACTGCCGCGCAAAAGTGGGTTGGGACCTGGAGTACATCGCAACAACTGGTGGAGCCAGGCAATAATCCCCCGAACCCCGGTTTGAGCAATAATACGCTCCGCCAAATAGTTCACGTTTCAATTGGTGGAGATAGTTTGCGGATGAAATTTTCAAACGAATTCAGTACACACGCTGTAACCTTGAATGAGGTTCATATCGCTCTTTCTAGTGGGCGAGATACGATCAATCTGACTACTGATAGAGTTGTACATTTCAACGGGAATACGGCGACCACAATGGCCCCAGGTACTGCGATCATGTCAGATCCGTTTCAGTTTGCATTGCCACCACTGACTGATGTTGCGATCACCATCTATTTTGGTAGTACATCATCGGATGTGACCGGTCATCCCGGATCGAGAACCACCTCATATCTGCTTACAGGGAATCAAGTTGGCAGAGTGAATTTCTCCGGATCGGTCCAGACAGATCATTGGTATGTCATCAACACTATTGATGTGCTCGCACCTGACACTTCAGCTGCGGTAGTAATGCTAGGTAATTCAATTACTGATGGAAGAGGTTCAGGAACAAACCGACAGAATCGCTGGCCGGATGAATTGGCGCGCCGTCTCCAGGCGAACCCTGGCACACAACACGTGGCGGTTCTGAACCAAGGAATTGGCGGCAATTGCGTTCTCTCTACGTGTTTGGGTCCTTCTGCCGTAAGTCGATTTCAACGCGACGTGATAGGGCAACGTGGCGTAAGGTGGTTGGTCATCCTTGAGGGAATAAATGATATCGGTGGGTCGTCAGGAGGAGGAGTAGGAAATAGTCTAATCAACGCTTACAGCCAGATGATCAGCACTGCTCATGCCAATGGTATCTTTGTGTACGGAGCAACACTGCTTCCCATGGGCGGATCATCATATTATTCAGCGGCTCATGAAGCCGAAAGACAAATTGTCAATCAATGGATTCGGAACAGCGGTGTTTGTGATGCCGTCATTGATTTTGATGTGGCTATGCGGGATTCGAATAATCCAATAAACCTTCTGCCTGCCTATGATACGGGAGATCATCTCCATCCAAATGAAACCGGACATAGGATGATGGCACAGGCTGTTGATCTAAGCTTATTTGTGGGTGATGATTCGGTCCATACAGGCATTGGCCAGTCAATTCATATGGATGGACCAGATATGTATGCGCTAGGACAGAATTATCCGAATCCATTCAACCCGACAACGCAAATCGGGTACTCGATTCCGGGGATGGGTTACGTATCGCTCAAGGTGTACAATGTTCTGGGACAGGAAGTGGCGACACTGTTTGCAGGTGTTCAGCTGTCCGGGAATTACTCGGCGACGTTTGACGGCATCGGCCTTGCGGGCGGTGTGTACTTCTACAAATTGAACGCAGGCAATTTCATGGAAACAAGGAAACTCGTTTTGTTAAAATGATTGGAGCAACAGCATTGAGACGCTACCGTAAATTGTTCGTGCAGCTTTGCATAGGCTGTGTTCTTTTCTGTCTCTACTCAAGCTCAACACCGGCTAACGCTCAACCGTCCGGGGGACCGTACGGCCCGATTCGGCAAACGTATGATCTGCCGAAAGTGTCCGGCAAGATCTATTATGTTGCAGCGGATGGAAAATCCGACCAATCGGGTGAGACACTCACCAAGCCGACGACGCTGGAAGCAGCTATCGAACGGGTGCACACCGGTGACGCGATCGTGATGCGCGGTGGTACGTATCGCACCGGAAATCTAGTATTGAATCAGGGAATAACAATGCAGCCGTATGCAGATGAGCAGCCCGTGGTGAAGGGAACCTATGTTGCTACCAAGTGGGAGAATCTCGGGAACGGGTTATGGACCACATCATGGTCCCGTTTCTTTCCCACCAAACCTGCGGACTGGTGGCGACGAAATCGCGAAGGGAAGAGGACACCGCTCCACCGGTTCAACAATGATATGGTGTTCGTAGACGGCAAATTCTTACAGGCGGTCGGCTGGGAAGGTGAGGTGGATGAGAATTCGTACTACATCGACTATGATGCCGGGCTGGTGTATATCGGCATCGACCCGAAAGATAGATTGGTGGAAATCACCGCATTTGACGTCGCGCTTCTGAGAACGACAAAGGAGTGTCACGGCAAAACGTCGGACCACAAAGGGTACACGATTCGGGGAATCACGTTCTCCCAGTACGCTTATCGTGCGCTCGAGATCGAAGGGACCGAACCGGAAGGACTATCGGATGAGTCCAAGCACGGGAAAGAAGTGGTGGGAACAACATTGGAAGATTGTACGATTTCCTACTGCTCTCGCGTCGCCGGCTATTTCCGCGGTGATCGTATGACGATTCGCCATTGCCGCGTAAGCGACACGAGCACGGAAGGTGTCTATGTCATCGCCTCGAACGATGTGCTGCTGGAAAAGAACATCTTCACACGGAATAACATCGAGAACATTACCGGCTATTATCCGGCGGCGGTAAAGATCTTCAACCAGTGTTACCGTGTGACATGCCGGGATAATCTAGTCATCGATCTTCCGAATTCAAACGGTATCTGGTACGATGTTGGGAATGTGGACGGCGTGTTTGTGAATAACTGGATTGAAGGTGTTGGTCACAATGACAAAGCAATAAACACTGACCAGCTCTGGCCGAGTGATAACGGATTCTTTTTTGAAATCTCCAAAGGTGCTATTTGCGCTGGAAACGTTTTTGTGAATTGTGACCATGGCATGATGGTGCTCAACAGCTCGAATGTGCAGATCTGCCAGAATACATTCGTCAATAGCATGGCATGCATTGGACGCAATGCGCGCAGTGCGGTGGGTGATCATTTTGGCTGGCATCCCAGCACCGGCCCAGACGTTGACAAGCGGGAGGGGCACACATTCATCAACAATCTGCTCACAGGCAATGAGAGCTTCAGCAGACCTCTTCTGTTCGTTTGGCAACCGGCGTCCATGTGCAAGCAGCTTACGAAATCGCAACTGACGCAACTTGATTGTAACGTGTATGTCCGCCGTATGGAGAAAACATCTGATCCTTTGATTCTCTGGAGTCCTGCATCGAATGAAAACTGCCAGGCAATATTTGAATCGTTGGAGAGTCTGCGGAAACTGTATCCGGAATTCTCGGCCCACTGCCGCTATTATTCCAGCTATGATGGTCCGTTGTTCAAGGGCGTGGAATTGGGCAACTACCAATTATTGCAGGCATTCCCGGGATCGAGCTCAGGAATGCAACTTCCGGCGGAGGTCGGCAAGTTGCTTGGTCAGTACAAGAATGATGTTCGCCATGTTGGGGCTTATGCTCCAGTCCAATAAACTGTTTGACGGATCCTTCGATTGGATTCTCGATGACTGCCACTGGCTTATCGCATACAACACTTGACCTGATACAGAACAGAGCAACTCTCCTCGGGCTCGTGCTTGCCCTGTTCATCGTTGGGTGTTCGAAAGATGCAGTGCCCACGGCTGCGCCCATCGACACAACGGCGAACATCAATTTGGGCAGTCCGCAACAGGTGATCAGAGGTTTCGGTGGTGTGAATATGCCCGGATGGATCCCTGACATGACTGTCGATCAAGTGAACAAAGCGTTTGGTTCCGGGGACGGTCAAATTGGAATGACCATTCTCCGTATCCGTGTCCCCTTCGACCCGGCACAATTCCATCTTGAAGTCCCCACTGCTCAGCGGGCCATAGCGCTTGGGGCAAGAATGATTGCGTCACCCTGGACACCCCCACCTTTGATGAAGAGCAACAACAATATCGTTGGGGGGACGCTCAACACCGCGTCCTACGCCGCCTATGCAGCTCACTTGAAGGCGTTCGCTGATACCCTGGCGAGGAATGGAGTTCCACTACATGCAATATCGGTTCAAAATGAACCTGACGTCACGGTGACTTACGAATCGTACGATTGGAATGCGTCACAGATGCTCGCCTTTGTCAAGAACAATGCACCGACAATCGGAGTCAATATTCTGGTGCCAGAGTCGTACAACTTCAATCATACGATCTCCGACGCCATACTCAATGATCCTGCCGCTGCAGCGAACGTGGCGATCATTGGCGGACACATCTATGGTGGAGGAATCACGAGTTATCCTCTCGCCGTCAGCAAAGGCAGGGAGGTGTGGATGACCGAGCATCTGGAGACCAGTACCGATTGGACGGGAGCGCTCTTCACAGCCAAGGAAATTCATGATTGTATGAATGCGGGAATGAATGCATATCTTTGGTGGTACATACGAAGGTTCTACGGCCCGATAGACGATAGCAGCAATGTCACCAAGTGGGGCTATGTGATCTCTCAGTACGCGAGATTTGTACGCCCCGGCTTCACGAGGGTCGGTGCCACGGCCTATCCCCGGAACCATATCTATGTAACTGCCTACAGGAACGGCTCGAATGTGGTGATCGTTGTTGTGAACTAT
>DPLS01000029.1:0-3264 GCA_003541875.1 Bacteroidota bacterium
TGAAGCAATTCCGGGGAAACACTTACTAGTGGGAGACACGGCGGAAGAATTTGCATCACAGGTGCTTCGCTTGTTGATCGATCAATCTTGCAGGGCGTCGTTGACGGCGGCTGCTTATGTACTTGCGTCCAGGAAATATCGATGGGAGATTGTGGCAGAGATGCTAGAGAAATGCTATTCTAAAGTAATCGGATCTAATTCCAGGAGAGTCTTGTAACGTTCGACGCTATGTCTTGGGTTTCGCTGATAATGGTATCTTATGCTTATCTTCTCTACCAGGCTATCTTGATAGTTCTCGTTCCTATTCGCAGCAGAGGGGTTCCCTCCTTGAAGCTCTCCATTTCCTATTGGACAAGCAACATCCAACATGGGACGTCATCCGGTAGTCGGGATTCCCGTGAACATGAATGGTGTGGAGTAGTGGTGTGAAGAATGCGATGTCAATTGACTTAGAAGACTGGTTTTGTGTGTACAACCTCAGTCAGGTGATCCGGCGGGAAGATTGGGACAAATGCGAGTTGCGCGTTGTGAGGAACACCACAAGGATATTGGATCTATTTCAGAAGTACAATGTCCGAGCAACTGTTTTTGTTCTTGGTTGGATCGCAGACAACGCTCCCGAGTTGGTCCGCCAGATTGAGCAGCGTGGTCACGAGATAGCTGTGCACGGCTATAATCACCTGCTCATAACTAATGCTAAACCAGAGGAATTTGAGCGCGATCTTGCAGAAGCTATTGAATCTCTGAGGCGCTGCGGAATCACGGGGCCGTTGTTGGGATTCAGAGCGCCGTCGTTCACCGTTGTCGAAAAGACAATGTGGGCTCTTCCCATCCTCGCCAAGCATGGAATTCGATACGACTCGTCAGTTTTTCCCGTCGGATTTCACCCGGACTATGGAGTGCCGAAAGCGTCTTTGTCTCCATTCAGGATTTCGGATGACATTGTGGAGTTCCCATTGACGTGTGTCGAGTATTTTGGCAAGAGATTTCCCTGTAGTGGCGGTGCATATTTTCGTCTGTTGCCATATCTGTATACGAAGACATGCATACGAAAATGCAACAATGAAGGCCGAAGTGCAGTCTTCTATCTCCACCCTTGGGAGATTGATCCAGATCAACCGAGGATGGATATTCCGTTGACAAAGAGAATTCGCCATTACTACGGCCTGAACAAAACAGAGCGGAAGCTGGAACGACTACTACAAGATTTTCAGTTCACAACAATACGAGAGGTTCTTTCCTTATGAATCAGGAGATCGTTGCACAAGAAGACTATTGGAACAAACAGGCCAGCGATTTCCATCGGATATACTCACATGAGAAGTCAGGTGTTTCCAACCTATTGGATCGAGTGTTTCGCAAGGATATGTTTGAAAGATTCATCTTCACAATTCAACATTCGGCTCCTTATGAAGGGAGGTCGTACCTCGATGTAGGTTGCGGTAGCGGGATCTACAGTGTTGAGCTCGCAAAGAAGGGAGCTAATCGTGTCGTTGGGATTGATATTGCCGAGCACATGCTTCAACTCTGTAGAGATCTGGCTTTGAAGGAAGGCGTGGGAAGTAGATGCACATTCGCGCACAGTGATTTGTTGAACTACGTCCCTGAGAACCGTTTCGACGTTTGTATTGGGATCGGTCTCTTTGACTACATCCATGATCCACTTCCAGTTCTCAAGAAGATGAGAGAGGTGGCAAGTGACAAGGTCATTGTTGCCTTTCCCAGGTTCTGGACTTGGAGAGCTCCAATTCGAAAGGCGAGGCTTTCGCTCCGGGGTTGCGATGTGTACTTCTATACGAGGAAAAGAGTTGAGTCGCTCATGAAGGAGGCGGGTTTTGCCAAGTCCAGTGTACGGACTGTTGGGAAGCTCTTTTGCGTTGTCGGATACGGTTCTCGCTAATAATTGTCGAGGCTGAAGGGAAGCTTCGTCTGGGCTTTGTCGGTCGACTCGCTGAAAAGTTTATACGATGTGGCAATGACTAAGCGCGCTCAAATACTTGTTACATTATTCACCGATGCGGCCACAATTTGTCTTTCGTGGCTCTTGTACTATGCCATCCGGGTGCAAAGTGGTCTGATGTATGTTATCGTCGAGCCGGACTTGCTCGTGCCTATGTTGCTCGTCTGGCTCTACTGGTCCGCAGTGTTCTTTGTTGTCGGCCTGTACAAACCGTGGTACGCTGCATCGCGATTTGATGAACTTGCTCTAATCTTCAAGTCCATTACGCTCGGGTGTTTGTTTCTGTTCTTTGCGGTCTTTTTTGATGATCAGGGAAGTAGGGTCGCCTACAGTTCGCGTCTCCTCATTGCGATGTATTGGGGAGTGCTTCTCCTCTCTGTGTCCTTCGGTAGACTTGCGTTGAGAAGTTTTCAAAGAAGAATGCTCATTGCGGGCATTGGTGCACACAAGACAATTATTGTTGGCAATCTTGCCAGATGTCTGGAGCTCTTTCGCGAGGTAATCAAGTTTCCAGCGCTTGGGTATCGCGTTGTAGGTTTTGTTCCAGTCGATTCAAGGACTATTCACGGGGGAAGTGAGAATGTTCCTATTCTAGGCTACCTTCCTGATTTGCATTCAATTATTGCGGCTCACGATGTGAAAGAAGTGCTTATCGCACTAGATTCCTCTGATCACGACAGGCTTCTCGACATCATGACACACTGTAATTCTCATGCAGTTGGGCTAAAGATCATTCCGGATCTTTATGACATAATCAGTGGGCAAGCGCGTACCAATGCAATCTCTGGTTTTCCGCTTATTGAAATCAGCCCACGTGTGATGAGTCAGTGGGAAGAGGTATTTAAACGCGTACTCGATGTTGCAGCCTCTTCATTGATACTCCTCTTGGGTTTTCCGTTCTGGATGTTCATTGCCATCCTAGTCAAGCTGGAATCACCAGGTCCCGTCCTATACAAACAAGAGAGGGTTGGCCGAGATGGAGAACGGTTTAGTATTATTAAGTTTCGCTCTATGCGCGAAGATGCTGAAAAAGCCGGTCCACAATGGGCTGACAAGAAAGACCCTCGGATCACCCGCTTGGGGAAATGGCTTCGGAAGCTTCACCTTGATGAGATGCCACAATTCATCAATGTCTTGAATGGTCATATGAGTCTCGTGGGGCCTCGTCCAGAACGTCCGGTGTTCGTCGAGAGTCTTTCAAAAGAGATTCCACTGTACACACGGCGCCTAAAGGTGCGACCTGGCATCACAGGTTGGGCTCAAGTCAAGCACCGCTATGATGAGACGATTGAGGATGTGAGGAA
>DPLS01000029.1:3615-6495 GCA_003541875.1 Bacteroidota bacterium
GGAAGGTAACAATCGACGTGAGTGGTTATGCTTACGAGCATGACGGAAGCCGAATCATGATCACAATACGACAATAGGAACCGATGAACATGAAACTTCACATGGTGGATGTAGTTGGGCAATATCAGAAGATCAAATCTGAAGTTGATGCTGCGGTGCATAAGGTCATTGACTCCGGACAGTTCATTCTTGGAAAAGAAGTTGGTGAACTGGAGTGCCAGATCGCGGGTTACTTGGGAGCAAAGTACGCAGTGGGTTGTGCATCTGGTACTGATGCCCTCCAGATCGCAATGATGGCCCTTGGTATCGGACCAGGGGACGAAGTGATCACGACGCCTTTTACATTTGTAGCGACGGCAGAGACCATTGCTCTACTGGGGGCAAAACCCGTGTATGTTGATATCGATCCGAAGACCTTCAATATCGATCCAACGAGAATTGAAGCGGCCATCACATCCAAAACAAAAGCGATCATTCCGGTGCATCTCTATGGACAAGCAGTTGATATGGATCCGATCATGGATATTGCACGACGGAAGGGTCTCAAGATCATCGAGGATTCGGCGCAAGCTCTTGGTGCGTCCTACAAAGGACGCAAGGTTTGCACTTTTGGGGATATAGGATGCATCAGCTTCTTTCCCAGCAAGAATCTCGGCGCATTTGGTGATGCGGGGATGGTCGTGTGTAATGATCCCGCGCTGAACGAGAAGCTTCGAATGATCATTGCCCATGGATCGAAAGTGAGATACCATCATGAAGTTGTTGGAGTCAATAGCCGCCTCGACACACTTCAGGCCGCCATTCTGCTTGTCAAACTCCGGCATCTCGACAACTGGAACAATGCCCGCGGCAAGTTTGCCACACGCTACAATGAATTGCTCAGCGGAGCTCCTGTAACCGCACCATATATTTCCCCCGTAGGTACTCACATCTTTCACCAATACACGATCCGGGCGCCGAAGAGAGATGCTCTCGCAGACCACATGAAGGGAAAAGGGATTCCGCACGCAATCTATTATCCCATTCCTCTCCACTTGCAGAAGGCATTCCTGACGGCCGGGAACAAGAGGGGTGACTTTCCCGTTACCGAAAAAGCTTGTGATGAAGTCTTGTCGCTCCCCATGCACACCGAGTTGAACGAGGAGCAACAGAGCTTCATCGCGCAAGCCGTCAAGAACTTCTACGCATAACACTAACTTACCGATGGCAAAATCACTCGTCATAGTTCCGACATACAACGAGGCGGAGAATATCACCCAGTTGCTGCCTGCAGTGTTGGGTCAGGCACCGAACATCGACATGCTTATCGTTGACGACAATTCTCCTGACGGCACAGCTGGGCTTGTGCGGGATATGATGAGTGTTGATGCGCGGATCCACTTGCTCGAGCGGCCCCAGAAAATGGGATTGGGAACCGCTTATGTCATGGGGTTTAAGTATGCCATTGAGAATCGGTATGATTACGTTTTCGAGATGGATGCAGATTTCTCTCACAGCCCGAAGGAAATCCCAAACTTTTTGAAGAAGATCCAAGAGTGTGACCTCGTTCTGGGTTCCCGCTACATACACGGTGTGAGGGTGTTGAATTGGCCCATGCGTCGGCTGCTGCTGAGTTTCTCAGCCAACGTTTACACGCAATTCATCACAGGATTGCCGGTTCGTGATGCCACAGGTGGATTTAAATGTTTCAGGCGGGAAGTTCTTGAGGCCATTGACCTCGAGAAGGTCAAGTCGAATGGCTATGCCTTTCAGATTGAAATGAGTTTCAAGGTTTGGAAAAAGGGGTTCCGCATTGCAGAAATCCCCATCATCTTTCTCGATCGACGTTCGGGAGTTTCCAAAATGTCCAGGAAGATTGTCTATGAAGCCGTCTTCATGCTCTGGACTCTGAGGTTCCGCAGTCTCTTCAATCGCCTCTAAGGCGGCCATGGATCTTTCGGTCATCATTGTCAACTACAACGTTCGTCAGTTTCTCGAGAACGCGCTCACCTCTATCCTTCGCGCAATGGAAGATGTGGATGGCGAAGTGTTCGTAGTTGACAACGCGTCTGACGATGGCAGCGTCGAGATGGTCAAAGCCAAGTTTCCAAAGGTCATTCTGATTGAGAACAAGGAGAATCTTGGGTTTGCACGCGCGAACAACATTGCCCTGAAACAGGCAAGGGGCAAGTACCTTCTACTCATCAATCCAGATACGGTAGTGCAGGAAGACACTCTTCAGGTGATGCTGGAGTTCTTCGGTGATACACCTGATGCCGGGTTGGCGGGCTGCAAGATTCTCAATCCCGACGGGACATTCGAGCTTGGTGCCCACCGGAGCTTCCCGACCCCCTGGGTTGCCTTCACAAAGGTGTTCGGCCTCAGCGCGCTTTTCCCGAAGTCGAAACTCTTTGGCAAGTATAACCTCACCTACCTGAGCCATGATGAGACGTATGAAGTCGATGCGGTGAGCGGGTCGTTCATGATGATTACTCGTGAGGCGTATGAACGCGTTGGTGCGTTGGATGAGACGTTCTTCATGTATGGTGAAGATCTGGACTGGTGTTATCGCGTCGCCCAGGTAGGTTACAAAGTCTACTATGTGCATTCCACCAAGATCATCCACTTCAAGGGAGAGAGCACGCGACGCAGCAGTATCGATGAGATCAAGACATTCTACGCGGCGATGCAGATCTTTGTTGAGAAACATCTTAGCAGTTCATTTATCGTGGAGCTGCTCCTGACAGCAGGCATCTTCCTCCGCGCCGGTTTGGCATTCGTGGGAAGAGCCGGTCGTTTACTGGGCTTGGCGTTCGTCGATTTCGTGCTTTTTTATGTTGCACTCCTAGTCGCGGGATTCTTTTTACTGGGACTCTGTTTCGTCTTCATATAACATGCATT
>DPLS01000342.1:0-2357 GCA_003541875.1 Bacteroidota bacterium
TCGGCCTGAAGGCCGGGATGACGATAGCCGCCACCTATCCTGCTGCCGTCATCGGTATGGCGTTGTTGCGCATTATGAAGGGCTCGATCCTTGAAGAGAACTTCGCTCGTACTGTCGGGTCAATCGGCGAGTCAGTAGCGGCGGGCGCGATCTTCACCATCCCGGCATTCTTCATTGCCGGAATCTGGCCGAGCTTTTCTGATACGCGACACTTCTTCGAGTGGACTGCTATCATGATGGCCGGAGGCGTTTTGGGAATCATGTTTGTCGCCCTTCTTCGCCGGGTGATGGTTGAAGATGTGGATCTGCCTTTTCCCGAATCAGTTGCTGCATCCGAAATCCATAAGGCCGGACGTTCAGGAGGAACGGGGGCGAAGTTCCTGTTCAGCGCAATGGGAGTTGGAGCATTGATCCAGGCGTTGGGGCAGTTCAAGTTCTTTGCCACGTCGTGGGAAAAGTTCGTAAGCTTTTCAAAGGCTTCGATTAGCCTGAGAGCTTCGGGGAACGTGACTGCTCAAAGCGGGATGTTGCTGAGTTCTCCGGGTGTCAGTCCTGCTTACATTGGCGTCGGCTACATCATCGGGCCGAAACTCGCATCGTTGAACTTCAGTGGTGGCTTGCTCGCGTGGGGATTGTTCGTTCCCATTCTCACATACTTTATCGGACCAACGCTGCTTCCGGCAGGCACTCCTACAGATGACGGGACATGGGTCACCATGGCCAACATGGTATGGCGCTATATCGTTCGTCCGATTGCCATCGGAGGAATGCTCATGAGCGCTGGGTTCACGCTGTTCAGAATGCGCAAGAGTCTCATTACCGGGATCAAGCGTTCCATCGGTGACGTCAAGAAGGCAGCTACCGGCGAACACGTTACGGTGAGGACCGAAACTGACCTGAGTTTCAAGTGGATCATGTTCGGCATTGGTGCGGCTGCTGTGGCGACATTCTTCATCTACAACTACTTCTCGGGCGATGTTGGCGCCGCCCTGGTTGCGACCATTGTGATGGTCGTGGCCGGATTCTTCTTCGCTGCCGTGTCTGGATATCTTGTGGGGATCATCGGGTCCAGTAACAACCCGATCAGTGGACTTACGCTCTCCACGTTGCTCGTTGCAGCGCTGCTCATGGTTGCACTGGGAATGAAGGGCCAGCCAGGTGTAGCTGCAGTTCTTGGAGTTGCTGCAGTTGTTTGCGTTGCCGCAGCAGTAGCCGGTGAGATGCTGCAGGATCTGAAAGTCGGACACATTCTTGGCGGAACGCCTTGGAAGATGCAGATTGGCGACCTGATCGGCATTGCGCTCGCTGCCTCCGTCATGTTTGTGCCTCTTGTCGTTCTTCATGAAGGGGACATTCTCTCAGGCGGTACCGGCTTTGGTGGAAGAAGCCTTCCCGCTCCTCAGGCTAGCCTCATGGCGTTATTGTCGCAAGGGATTGTCGGTGGACAGATGGCATGGCCGCTGATTGTTGTGGGGATGTTGATGGGACTCGGATTCATCCTGATGCAAGTGAAAAGTCCGATGCTCGTCTGCGTGGGCATGTACCTGCCGCTTGAAACAACGTTTGCAATCTTCATTGGCGGTCTCATCAAGGGTATTGTCGAGAGGATGAGTGCCAAGCGGGGACACAACGCGGGACAGAAGGCTCGCGTCGAGAACAATGGCGTGCTCATCGCTGCCGGTCTGATTGCAGGTGAAGCATTAGTGGGACTGTTCTTCGCAGCCTGGGCATTCACAGGCAAGGGACTCTTTTCGTTCTTCGAAGAGCCAACGTTCTTGGTGAGTCTGTTGATATTCGTAGTCATCGGAGCGATGCTCATCCAGATACCACTGAAGAACGCAGGGCGACCTGACGAACCAGCACCACCAAGCGCAGTATTCTAGTGACCATTCTGAGGCCTGACCTCTTCGATCAGGCCGAAGAATCTGATAATCATGTTTCTCCAGGGACAAGGCAAGTCCGTCACGCTCAAGCGACGGAACCTTGTCCCTGTGGTCTTGAAAGACAACATTGAAGGCGAAACAGGAAGAACCCGCAAACCTTCTTACACTGAAGCCCAAGCGGAACCTCGAATGGGAAAAGCAGCCGGATGACAAGGTCGTTCTCCTCATCCCGAAATTCACAAATCGTTTCCTTGTCAGGTGGTTTGTTCCTCTGCTTGCGAAGCCACGGATCAAGCTGAAACTGGATGAGAGGGGGAGCTATGTATGGGCGCGTTGCGATGGCACTATGACTGTTGCCGATATCGGCGAACAGATGTCTGCAAAGTTCGACGAGCCGTTGGACACATCCTATGAACGAATAGGGAAGTTTGTAAGTCGGTTTGTGCAGGACAAGTTCCTCGTGCTCGATTCGGC
>DPLS01000342.1:2631-3072 GCA_003541875.1 Bacteroidota bacterium
AGAGCAACACACCCTCTCCTCTCTCTAGAAGAGAGGTGTGGTGAGGTCAGGCTGTAACCACGAAACAAACAAGAGACATTATCCATTACAGAAAAGGAGAAACACCGTGTCGAACGCAATTGAAGGATTAAAACCGGAACTCGTATGGAAGTACTTCGCGGAGATAGCGAAGATCCCGCGCCCCTCGAAGCATGAGGCGGCAATGACAAAGTACGTGCTTGAGACGGCAAAGAAACTTGGCCTGAGCGCCAAAGCAGACAAGCTTGGCAACGTCGTTGCGAAGAAGCCTGCCTCACCGGGAAAAGAGCGAGCCCGAAGCGTTTGCTTGCAGGGGCACCTTGATATGGTGCCTGAGAAGAACAAGGATAAGGTTCATGATTTTTTGAAGGATCCCATCGAGTTGGTAAGGAAGGGGAACATGATGATGGCGAACGGCACTAC
>DPLS01000342.1:3135-4293 GCA_003541875.1 Bacteroidota bacterium
ACCTCGCGATCATGGAAGACAAGTCGCTCGTCCACGGACCGCTTGAGTTCCTGTTTACCACAGATGAAGAAACGGGTCTCACGGGTGCTGCGGGTTTGACGCCGGGTTTCGTTGAAAGCAGGACGCTGATGAACCTCGACTCTGAAGAAGAAGGTGCGTTGTACGTCGGGTGTTCCGGTGGCAGAGACACGATCGGCACGTGGAAAGTGGATTTTGAGAAAGTCCCCGCGAAGCACGTTGCAGTGCAAGTGCGCGTTGCAGGACTGAAGGGTGGCCATTCCGGGCTGGAGATCGACAAGGGACGGGGCAATGCACTTAAGATTCTTAACAGGGCACTGATGCTTGTTGCCGATCTCGGTGGTCGACTGTCAGGCGTAGAAGGGGGCAACAAGCGCAACGCGATTCCACGGGAAGCGGAAGCCGTGATGTTTGTGCCGAAGAAGAATCTGAGCGCAACGAAAGGAACGGTTGCCGAGTTCAACACTGTCGCTAAGGCTGAGTTGGCTACAGTTGAGCCGGATCTGTCCGTGACTCTGGCCGAAGTGAAAGTGAAGGGGAAGGTGATGAAGAAGGGGCAGCAGAAGAAGTTGTTCCAAACGATCGCAGCGTTGCCACACGGCGTCATCAAGATGAGTGCAGACATCGCCGGACTGGTGGAGACCTCGACCAATGTTGCAGTGATTAACACCGAGAAGAAAGCCATTGTGTTGGCGACGAGCCAGCGCAGCTCGGTGGCATCAGAGCTGACGGAGATTGCATATTCAGTCTCGAGTATCTTCCATCTTGGCGGTGCCGATGCGAAAACCAGTGACGGCTATCCGGGTTGGAAACCGAATCTGAACTCGGACATTCTAAAGCTGGCGAAGTCAACATACAAGCAGCTTGCCGGCAAGGAACCTGAAGTGAAAGCCATTCACGCCGGCCTTGAATGCGGCATCATCGGCGAGCGATATCCCGGCATGGACATGGTGTCGTTCGGTCCAACGCTGGAAGGTGTTCACTCTCCCGACGAGAAGATCCACATTGACACCGTGGACAAGTTCTGGAACTTCCTGCTGGGGATTCTGAGGAACGTGAACTGACATCTTTTCGTCATTGCGAGTGGCGCCTTGGCGCCACGAAGCAATCTCGCCTTTGACTTTGTCAGAGATTGCTTCG
>DPLS01000155.1 GCA_003541875.1 Bacteroidota bacterium
GGAAGCGAGATCCTTGTGATGAAGCTCGTCAATGACCACGCTCTTATTGGAAAGATCCAGCATGTACCGTAGCCCTTTCCAATCCTTCCCGTCCTTGTCAATTGCATAGCCGCATCTTGTGTAGAACGCAGAGTCCATTTCAGTGTAGTTGACTGAATGGAGATCAACAAATGGAAGGCCCTGATACGAATCGATGTAGGCGATCGCTTTGAAGTCTCCAACCGTCTTGATGTGAATTGTGCCAAGCTTGATGAAGGTCCAACTGACTTCGTATACGAGGTCTTCGCTATCGGAAAAGAACGAGCGGGGGGAGACCAACGGAGAAAGATCCCCAGGCGGCGTTGCCGAGACAGGCGAAAGTGCCAGGCAGGCGATAAAAACTGCCATCAACAGAACCACAGGCTTCATTGAATCCTCACATACTCGTCAGAAGAATCAGACAATGGATGGGCAATGTGCGAAATTCATGTCGCTTCTGCAAGAGAGGGCGAAACGCCGTAGGCTCGAGTGTACTCATACGTCCCACTTCAAACCCGTCGTTGCCAGTCAAATTGGACATGACAGCTCCCTCTGAGGCGGCCAACACGCTGTATGTCTCTCGGAAGTTTCGCTCGCCATCCACCGAGAAGTTTGATCTACACGGCGTCTAGTAGTTCGACCACCCCGACCCTGCATCCGACGAGAACGCATCAAGCTTGCGAGCGGGTTTCTTCTTCCGGCCGTACTCGAACGTTTTCTTCTTCTTCGGATAGGCAGAGTGGCGCTTGTCGCTCTTCTTCTTGTATGGAGAAACGCCTGCATGCAGCCCGCCTGAAGGACGAGGATGTGTGGACATGGGATGTCTTGACCCTGACATTGCTGTGATTGGTTTTGGTGATCGGATTTCTTGTGGCGGGGGAGTGAAGCCGTCATATGTTTTGACCGGAAACCGCTTGCCGATGTACTTCTCGATACCCCGCAGGTGTTGCTGATCATCGCGGGCAACAAATGTGATCGCATCACCCGTTGCCGTGGCGCGACCTGTGCGACCGATGCGGTGAATGTAGTCCTCCGCATACTGCGGAATATCATAGTTGATAACATGCGATATCCCATCCACGTCTATTCCCCGAGCAGCAATGTCAGTCGCAACGAGGACACGGAACTCCCCTCGCTTGAACCCATCAAGGGCTCGCTGGCGCTGTGACTGCGTACGGTTTGAGTGGATTGCTATCGCGTTGATGCCACTACGCTCGAGACGCCGGCAGATCTTGTCGGCACCATGCTTCGTCCGCGAGAAGACGAGCACGCTCTCCATTTTCTCCTTCTCAAGTGCATGGATGAGCAGATCCATCTTCGACTGTGGGGATGCTGAATAGAAATGCTGTGTAATCGTCTCAGCAGGATTGCGCCTCTCTCCTGCTTCGACCAAATGCGGGTTGCGAAGAATATCGGCGGCAAGGCCTTTGATATCACCCGAGATTGTGGCAGAAAACAACATCGTCTGCCGATCTCTTGGAACTGCTGCGATAATTTTTTTGACATCGTTGATGAAGCCCATATCCAGCATCCTATCCGCCTCATCAAGCACGAGGATCTGTACCTTCGAAAGGTCGACTGTGCGGCGTTGCATATGGTCAAGCAATCGTCCCGGTGTGGCAATAACAATGTCGGCACCACGACGGAGCAGCTTGATCTGGTTCTCCATGCTGACACCACCATACACCACAACCGTGCGTAGAGTCATGAACCGTCCATAGTTGTGGACCGCATCGTGTACTTGTTGCGCAAGTTCACGGGTTGGGGTGATAACAAGCGCGCGAGGATAATGATGTCGCTTCCCAGCATGACCGCTGGTTGTCCGAGCATTGTGTACAGCCTGGCCTTCAGCAGGTTGAACTGGAGCGTCGATGGCCGACACCTCGTTCTGTCGAGGAGACTGCAACGAGTCATTCCCCTCTGCGAGGCGATGAAGTAACGGCAGCACAAATGCGGCGGTTTTTCCTGTGCCGGTTTGTGCGCAGCCGATAATGTCTCTGCCTTCAAGCGCGGGCTGGATTGCAAGAGACTGAATGGGAGTTGGCGTGGTATAGCCCGCTGCCTTTACTCCCTTGATGACGTGGTCTGAAAGACCAAACGTTGTAAAACCCATAGTAAATCCTTAATGAAATGAATAGCGTGATCCCGTCAGCCCAATATGGAAGCTCGACGTTCTACAAAGCCTACTGTGACAACTGAAGGCAGGCATGATGCCGATGTCGTTGGATCTCTGTGGAGACGTTCCTCGCTGGGAATCAGCAAATGGAGGTCAACGAAGTTCCTGTCCGGCAAAACCTTCTGCGTCATCATCGGAGAAAACCTCTCCAGATGTCCGCTCCCGATACTAGAAACTTCCGACCGTTTGCGGTCCCGACAATTCTTGTCGGGGCTGGTTTGCAGTGGTTTCAAGGTAACTCTTTTGCGGGAGAATTCCTAACCTAAAATCCGACATAAAGAGGAACCACGGGTGACACAGACCCTTACGGATTAATGAAATGAGAACTCCGACTGAGCGCTGCCCCAGCCTGCAGCGTCTTCTCCACATCCATGTCCATTCGTATTATCAGTGTCATCTGTGGTTCCAATTTCCATATCGGATTTGAGAAATCATATCGCCGTTGATCATCCTCCCATCTTCTTTAGCTCATCCTTCACCTGTCCTTCCAGACGTTCCTGAAAATCGTAGTCATCGTAGTCGTCAACCCGACTGAATGCAGCGCGAGCGTCGGCGATCCTGCCCTGCTTTGCGTACGTCTGTCCCAGCTTGAACCATGCGTGCGGAATGATCCACACTTCGTTGATCGGTTGCAGCGCAAGCAACTGATTGGCAGTTGCAGCGGCCCCCACAAGGGAGTCAGCGTCAAACTGCGCCTGTTGCAAACCATACATCGCCCTTGCTTGAATGTCTGCATTGGCTCCTGCTCTCTGAAAGCTCTCCTTGAACAACTCGACCGCGCGAGCATAGTTCTTTTGTGATGACTCATTGCCCGCTTTCACAATGAG
>DPLS01000091.1 GCA_003541875.1 Bacteroidota bacterium
CGATCGTGTCGTCGATGCGGTTCAGAAATTCCGGACGAATGGTCTGTTTCAGCATCTCTTCGATCGTCGACTTCATCTGGCCGTAGTCATCCTTCGGTGTGTTCTGGCTGAACCCCATTCCTCCGGTGCGCTTCAAATCGCGCGTGCCGATATTCGACGTCATGATCAAGATAGTGTTCTTGAAATCCACCCGTCGGCCGAGGCTGTCTGTCAGAATGCCGTCATCCAGTACCTGGAGGAGTATGTTGAATACATCGGGATGGGCCTTTTCTATCTCGTCAAAAAGCACCACCGAGTATGGCTTATGCCTGACCGCTTCGGTCAGCTGACCTCCTTCATCGTAGCCAACATATCCAGGAGGTGCTCCGATGAGACGTGAGACCGAAAACTTCTCCATGTACTCACTCATGTCGATGCGGACAATGGCTGTCTCGTCATTGAAGAGGAACTCCGCAAGCGCCTTGGCAAGCTCAGTTTTCCCGACTCCGGTACTGCCAAGGAAGATGAAAGACCCAATCGGACGCTTCTCGTCCTGAAGGCCGGCACGAGATCGACGAATGGCGTCACTCACTGCACGTATAGCTTCTTCCTGAGAAATTACTCGCTCCTGCAAACGCTCCTCGAGATGCAGCAGTCGCACACGATCGCTCTCCAACATACGTGAGACAGGAATGCCCGTCCATCGCGCCACAATCTCGGCGATGTCCTCAGCGTCGACTTCCTCCTTGAGCATCTTCCGGTCCTTCTGGACATCAGCAAGTCTTGCAGAAGCTTCTTTAATCTTCTTCTCCAGGCCAGTGATGATGCCGTAGCGCAATTCCGCAACGCGTCCAAGATCCCCCTCTCGTTCCTTCTTTTCCGCTTCCTTTTTTGCGTTGTCAATTTCTTCCTTCATCCTTCGCATTGACTGGATGAGGTCCTTCTCCACCTGCCAATGAGCCCGTAGTTCCGTTCGCACCTGGGTCTGGTCGGCAATGTCGTGTTCGATTGTCTCGAGCCGTTCTTTAGAAGCCTCATCTTTCTCGCGCAGGACAGCTTGCTTCTCGATTTCAAGCTGCTTGATCTTCCGTTCTGCTTCGTCGAGTTCTTCTGGCATCGAATCAATTTCAATCCTGAGTTTCGACGCAGCTTCATCAACAAGATCAATTGCCTTGTCAGGGAGGAAGCGGTCAGAAATGTAACGGTGGCTCAACTGTGCTGCTGCGACAATTGCTCCATCCGTGATACGCACGCCATGGTGCACTTCGTAGCGTTCCTTCAGACCGCGCAGAATGGAGATGGTATCCTCCACACTCGGCTCATCAACCAGCACGGGTTGAAATCTCCTCTCGAGCGCCGGGTCCTTTTCTATATACTTGCGATACTCATCGATCGTGGTCGCGCCAATTGCGCGGAGTTCACCCTTGGCAAGAGCGGGCTTGAGCATGTTCGCAGCGTCAACCGAGCCTTGTGCGGCACCAGCACCGACAAGCGTGTGAAGCTCATCGATGAAAAGAATGATCTCACCGTTGGACTCCTCGACCTCCTTCAGTAGCGCCTTCAGTCGTTCCTCAAACTGGCCTCGGAAGCTGGTTCCCGCGACCAAAGAACCCATGTCGAGCGCCACGATGCGCTTGTTCTTGAGAGTCTCCGGAATATCTCCCTGCACAATCCTATGCGCGATTCCTTCGGCAATTGCAGTCTTGCCAACTCCCGGCTCTCCAATAAGGACTGGATTGTTCTTTGTCCGGCGAGAAAGAACTTGTAACACTCGTCGAATCTCTTCATCTCTGCCGATGACTGGATCCATCTTGCCACGCCGGGCCAGATCATTCAGATCCCGTCCATATCGCTGCAAGGCCCGGTACTTGTCCTCAGGGTTTTGGTCTATCACCCGCTGCGACCCACGCAACTCTTTGAGGACCTTGTAGATCGCTTCAGTTGTCACCCCTTGATCGGTCAGCAACTTGCTGGCGCTCGAATCGCGAGATGCCACCATTGCGAGCAAGATGTGCTCGGTGCTGATGTACTCATCTCTCAGGTCACTCGCCTGTTTCTGCGCGTTTTCCAGCACCCGACCCAGTGATTGTGAGACACTCTGAGTTCCCACAGCTACACCGGTCACCTTCGGAAGTCGCTCGATCAGCTCATTGATTTTGATCTTGATGAAGTTGACATTGGCACCTATCTTCTGCAAAATGGGAACGACAGTACCCTCGGAATCCTGCACAAGCGCCGCAAGCAGGTGCTCCGCTTCAATCAGTTGATTGCTGTAGCTTGAGGCTATCTCCTGAGCGTTCTGTACGGCCTCCTGCGACTTAATTGTGAATTTGTTGAAGTTCATTATCGCTCATCTTCCTTCGTTGATTCCTCTTCGTCCATTCCTTCACCACTCTTCTGCTCTTCCAGTTTCTTCCCTGCCTTTTGTTCGACAATGACCTCGACGGCGTTCTGTTTGTCCCTGGGCTGCATGTCATGAAATGCAGTAATGGAGGCTGCAGTACTTCCTTTACCTGACATCCGACCAAAGGCGATGGCAAGTAGGAGCCACAGTGCAAGTCCAATAAGAACAGCCCAAATGACAATACCCGCGAGATCCATCTCAGCACTCTCACAAACAAAAGGCGAGGGGTTGCCTCGCCTTAGTGTATCTCCGTCCCAATCGGGGGAGACTCAACGATGTGTTACATCGGCCGCTCGCGCAAGACCTACGTGACAGCCGGTTGCCACCGAACCACATTACTTCTTGTTCTTGTCGTCGACAACTTCATACTGCGCGTCTTCGACCTTCTTCTCGTCTCGCTTGGGCTCACCTTCAGATGGCCCAGACTGCGGACCTGCACCGGGCTGGGCGCCTGCCGCAGTTGCCTGCTGATACATTTGTGTCGAGGCTTCGTTCCAAGCGTTGTTCAGAGTGTCGATTGCGCTCTTGATGGTATTGATGTTGTTGATCTTCATTGCATCTTTCAGCGCTTCCTTCGCGTTCTCGATCTTGCTGCGGGCATCGCCACTGACCTTCTCTCCGAACTCCTTCAGCTGCTTTTCGGTCTGGAACACCAGGCTATCCGCCTGATTCTTCAAGTCGATCTCTTCCTTCTTCTTCTTGTCTTCCGCAGAGTGAGCAGCCGCATCGGTCTTCATCTTCTCGACTTCCTCTTTGGTCAAACCGCTGGAGGAGGTAATCCGGATCGACTGTTCCTTGCTCGTGCCCTTGTCCTTTGCCGAGACATGGAGCATGCCGTTCGCATCGATGTCAAATGTGACTTCAACCTGCGGAATGCCGCGCGGTGCGGGAGGTATTCCATCAAGATGGAACTTCCCGAGCGTACGGTTATCGACGGCCATCGGCCGCTCGCCCTGGAGGACGTG
>DPLS01000267.1 GCA_003541875.1 Bacteroidota bacterium
GGGAATACCCTTGCCGATCCCGCCGCAATTATCGCCAACACGGGTTTGAAGGTTGGCGAAGACATGCTTATTCCAAGCGACCAAGTCGGTCAAGCCGTGCGGAAGTTGTGGCTGCTCAAAATCTTTGACGATGTACAGATTGCCATTGACCGGAAAGTGGGTAATGGCATTTTCCTCATCATCAAAGTCAGAGAGTTGCCACGGTATGACCACACAGAGATTACGGGGAGGGACGATGTGAGTGAAAGTGACATCGAGAAGAAGATCCCCTTGGTTCGAGGCCAGGTTGTGCAACCCCAAGACCTCACCAAAATCAAGAAAGAAATCGCGAAGCTTTACGAGAGCGAAGGAATGCTCTTGGCGGCTGTGAAGGTAACAACTGAGCCGATTGACACTGCCGCGAACCGTGTGATTTTAAAGATCGATATCGATGAGGGAAAGCAGGTAAAAGTCCGTCACGTTGAATTCGAAGGGAATGCAGCCTACGAGGGGAGCGAACTGCGTGGTGTAATGGATGAAACGAAGGAATCGACGTGGTGGAAGTTTTGGTCCTCTTTCAAGTTTGACCGGAAGAAGTATGAAGAAGACAAAAGGTTGATCTTGCAGTACTACCGGAAGAACGGTTACCGCGACGCCGAAGTTGTCTCCGACTCAATTTGGTATAGCCCCGACAAGGAGGATATGTCAATCCTGCTGAAGGTGTACGAAGGGCCGCAGTACAAGATCCGCAACATTACATGGGAAGGAAATACCGTTTACCCTGACCCTGTCCTGAATGAGCGCCTGGATATTCTGCCCGGGGATGTTTTCAACGCCCAGAAGCTGGAGCAAAACCTTCGCGGCAACGAGGCGCAGACCGATGTGTCCTCGCTTTATCTGGACAACGGGTACCTCCGGTTCAGTCTCGAGCCCAAAGAGACTCGTGTCGCCAAAGATAGCGTCGATATTAACATTCGAGTGTACGAATTGAACCAGTACCTGATTGGCCACGTCGCGATCAAGGGGAATACGAAAACGCACGAGCGTGTGATCAGACGTGAGCTATTTACACGGCCCGGGGACTACTTCAGCAGAGCAGCAATCATTAGAAGTCTTCGGCAGCTCCAGGTTCTCAACTATTTCAATCCCGAGAGGATCAAACCGGACTATGCCATTGTTGATGACAAAACCGTTGACCTCGCGTATGAGGTCGAAGAGAAATCGAGCGACAATATTAACGCATCGGTTGGCTATAGTGGTGCATTTGGGATGACAGGTGCCCTCGGGTTCACCATCAACAATTTCAATATCGCCGACCCGCTCGGCGGCGGGGCCGGGCAAATCCTGAATTTCGAATGGCAGTTTGGCACCACCACACGGTACAGGACATTCACGGTCGGTTTCACCGAACCGTGGTTGTTTAACACGCCCACACTGGTTGGCCTCAGCGTCTACAACACACGTCAGTACTACTACGGGGACTTGGAGCAGATGGGTGGTACGCTCAGGCTTGGACGTCGATTCAAGTGGCCCGACAACTATTTCCGGGGGGACTGGTTTCTCACTGCACAGCGCAACAATGTGCGCGATGGCCGGAGCATCTCTCATGAGGGGAATACGACGCAGGTTTCCATCACCCAGGTGATTTCGAGAAGCAGTATTGACAATCCTGTGTTTCCCACCAGCGGCTCCAATGTATCTCTATCGATACAGATGTCGGGCGGTCCATTTCTTCCCGGAGACATTGATTTCCACAAGTGGGTCTTCAACTCGGAGTGGTACTTGCCCATGTTCGGCAGCAGTCGCTTTGCGCTCTATCTGAATTCCCAATATGGGTATACTGCTCCATTCTATACGAACCCGATCTTCATCTCGAACGATCTATTCTTCATGGGTGGTACAGGACTCGGATATATTTCCACAACGCCATTGCGTGGGTATGAAGATCAATCGATTGGCCCACGGAATCTCAATGGCTATCCCATTGGTGGGAAGGTCATGACCAAGCAGTGTGCAGAACTCCGCCTTGCAATTGCACTCAGCCCGATTCCGATCTACATCCTTAGTTTCGCGGAGGGGGGCAACGTCTTTGAGTCTTTCTCAAAGGCCAACTTCTTCGATCTCAAACGCTCGTTTGGTTTTGGTGTGAGGCTGCAGATCAACCCCATCGGTCTCATTGGTTTTGACTATGCATACGGTGTCGATGACGTGCTCCCGCGAGACGGCAGACCCGACGGTTGGAGGTTCCACTTTGTGTTTGGCAGAGGATTCTGATAGTTCTACTTAATCATTTCACACATCACTATTCTACCGAGGTAATCGTGAAGACACTCATTCTTTCAATCATCGCGTTGGTGCTGGCCGTGACTGTTGCTGCTACTGCGCAACAAAAAGTCGGCTATGTAAACTCAACCAAGATCTTTGACGACATTCCGGAAGCACAAGATGCAAAGAGGAGAATCGATGCAATTACAAAGCCGTATCAGGACTCGCTTGCTGCCATGGAAAAGGAGCTCCAGGGGAAAATCGAAGAGTACCAGAAGAAGGAAGCTCTGATGAATGATGCGGCAAAGAAATCGGCCCAGCAAGAGTTCGCGGAGTTGAAGCGCAGGTACGATGAGTTTAGGTTTGAAAAGTTCGGGAATGACGGCGACATTGCAAAACAGACAGACAAGATTATCAACCCCCTCAAGGAAAAAATCCTCAGGGCAATCGAGGCGGTCGCCAAGGCTGAGAAGTATACCTTCATCTTTGACCAGACCGAAAATGTCAAGGTGTTGTTGTACGGCGATCCTCGCGAAGACCTGACCAACAGGGTGATTGACAAATTGAAACGCGGCAAATAATGATTCGAGAGCAGAGTACAGAAGGAGGTAGAGGATGAAACGCAGGATGCTGTTGGTGTTTGTGCTCATGGCTCCGGCGCTTGTGCTTGCACAGACAAAGGTCGGCCACATCAACTCAGAACAGATTATGCAGACACTCCCCGAGGCGCAGGATGCACAGAAATCGCTGGACAATATGGTCGCCCAATGGGAAGGAGAAATGCAAAAAATGCAGGCGGACTTCAAAAAGAAGTTTGATGAATATGACAAGAAGAAACTCATCCTGACAGACCAGGCTCGTGCGGACCAGGAAAAGCAACTGCGCGACCTTGAGCAAAGCATAGCCGACTACCGGAATCGAAAATTTGGTCAAAACGGCGAGCTGTTTCAGAAGCAAAACGAAGTCATGAAGCCGATCCAGAACAAGATGTTCAAGATTCTGGAAGACGTAGCGAAGGAGGATGGCTATGACTACGTGTTCGACAAGAGCGGTGAGATCCTTGTGCTCTACGCAAATGACAAATACGACCTTACCTCCAAGGTGCTGCAGCGAATGCAGTCGTTTGGCAAGTAGATTCTATCGGAGAATGTTCTCGTGAAGCTCCGTGATATTGCGACATTGTTGGACGCGGAAATCGTTGGGAATGACACCATCGAAATCCGTCGGGTTGCGAAAATTGAGGAAGCAAAGGAAGGAGACATCTCCTTTGTTGCCAATCTCAAATACGCGAAGTTCCTCGGCACAACACGCGCCTCAGCAGTAATTGTCGGGAAGAAGCTGAACACGGCGGAGGCGGGAGAATCTCAAGCGCTGCCTGCCCTCGTGCGTGTTGACGATCCGTACGCGTCGTTTCTGAAGGTTCTCGTAACATTCCATCCCCAGAAGGACCCGCTCCCGCCGGGGATCCACCCGACGGCCGTCATCGCCCCGTCGGCGAAGCTCGGGGCCGATGTTCGCGTTGGCGCCCATGTTGTGATTGGCGAGCAGTGCGTCGTTGGTGACAAGACCATTATTAGTCATGGGACTGTAGTTGGTGATGGCGTCACGATCGGTTCTTCCTCCCTGTTGTATGCCAACGTCACCATACGAGAGGGCTCCCTTATTGGTTCGAGAGTGATTTTGCACTCAGGAGTTGTCGTCGGAAGCGACGGATTTGGTTTTGCCCCGAAGCCAGACGGAACGTATGAGAAGATCCCCCAACTGGGAATTGTGGTGATTGAAGATGATGTGGAGCTTGGTGCCAACACGACTGTTGACAGGGCAACGATGGGGGAGACGCGCATTAAGAAAGGTGTAAAGCTGGACAACCTCATTCAGGTAGCTCATAATGTAGTGATCGGAGAGAACACGGTGAGCGCCGCTCAGGCCGGCATTTCGGGGAGTACAAAGATTGGCAAGAACGTCATGATTGGTGGACAGGTTGGTATCACGGGCCATCTGGAAATTGCTGACTACACGAAGCTCGGGGCCCAGTCGGGGATACATCACTCAATCAACCAACCCGGCAAGACATTCTTTGGTTCTCCGGCATATTTGCAGCGCGACGCCTTCAGAATTCAGGGTGCCGTAACACAACTCCCCGATTGGCTGAATACCGTTCGGGAACTGCAGAAGAAGGTGGAGGCCTTGGAGAAGGAGATTGAAGTGCTACGATCGCAGAAACACAGCGAACAACCATAGCAGTCATCATCTAACAACCACGTCTCGAAACTTATGCTCGTACAGCAGAGAACCATCAAACAGCCGGTCTCTCTCAGTGGTGTTGGTTTGCATACCGGCAGCATTACAACGATGACGTTCAAACCGGCGCCTGAGAATTATGGCATCCGTTTTCGACGTATAGACCTTGGCGGTTCGCCCGAGGTTCCTGCCGATGTTGACCACGTGGTCGATGTTTCGCGCGGAACCACAATTGCAATCGGCGAGGCCCGCGTCCACACTGTTGAACATGTAATGGCTGCACTAGTGGGATTGCAGGTTGACAATTGCATCATTGAGCTTGATGCCAACGAGCCGCCCGTTGGTGACGGTAGTGCCAAACCGTACGTGGATGCGTTGTTGAAGGCGGGATTTGAGATGCAGAATGCCCCGAAGGACTATCTTATTATCGATAAACCAGTCCAGTACCACAATGATGAGAGAGGGGTTGATATTGTTGCACTTCCAACTGACGACTATCGTATCACCGTGATGGTGGATTATCATAATCCGGCGCTTGGCAGTCAGCATACGGGTCTGTTCAACCTGGAAAAGGAGTTCGTCACTGAGTTTGCGCCGTGCCGTACGTTTTGCTTCCTGCATGAAGTTGAGATGTTGCACGATGCTGGTCTCATTCGTGGTGGCAACCTTGACAATGCCATTGTAATTGTTGACCGGGAATTGAAAGACAACGAGATTAAACGCATCTGTGACAGATTGGGAATCAAGGACTCGGTCATTCTCGGGACGAACGGTGTTCTGAACGACAGGCCTTTGCATTTCAAGAACGAACCAGCACGTCACAAGCTGTTGGATGTCATGGGCGATCTTGCCCTCATCGGTGTTCCACTCAAGGCGCAAGTTCTGGCTGCGCGCCCGGGCCACGCCGCCAACATTGAGTTTGCGCGGAAAATCCGCAAGCTCTATCAACAGAAACAACTCGTTCGGAAGTACCAGCACGAACGGAGAGAAGGTGTCGTCTTTGATATCAACGCCATCAAGAAGATTCTCCCGCACCGCTATCCGTTCCTCCTTGTCGACAAGATCATCGACTTCAAAATCGATGAAAGCATCGTCGGAGTGAAAAACGTTACGACGAACGAACCGTTCTTCGAAGGCCATTTCCCCGGCCAACCAGTAATGCCGGGAGTGCTAATCGTGGAGGGAATGGCTCAGACGGGAGGAATTCTGCTTCTGAACGGCATCGAGAACCCCGGCGACAAGCTTGTGTACTTCATGTCACTCAACAATGTGAAGTTCCGGAAACCTGTGCTTCCCGGCGACACGCTTGTGTTCGAGTTAAGCATGGTGAGTCGCAAGAGCCGAATTTGCGTCATGACCGGCAAAGCATTTGTCGATGGCAACCTTGTCGCAGAAGCAGAAATGATGGCATCGATCATCGACCGGGCGAATTCAAGCATACAGACTGCTGGTGGTAACGGCGCGGGGGTTACAGGGACGTCGAAAACCAAGAGCACTCTGAAGTGACTTTTCATACTATTGACTACGATACACGCCATCACATGAGTACTGCAATTGATTCCGCTGCGCGAGTCAGCCCGAAAGCGCATATCGGCGCTGATGTTTCGATTGGACCTTTCACGATCGTCGAGGATGGTGCAGTAATAGGTGACGGCACAACGGTTGGGGCGAATGCCTTGATCGGAAGGGGAGCGCGTATTGGCAAGGCGTGCAAAATCCATCATGGCGCAATTGTCGGACACGAGCCGCAGGATCTGAAGTATGCAGGTGAAGCCACGACCTGCGAGATCGGTGATCGCACAGTCATACGCGAATATGCAACGCTGCATCGAGGAACCAGCGACGGTGGACGGACCATCATTGGGTCCGACTGTTTTATCATGGGATACGTGCACATCGCACATGACTGTATCCTCGGCAACAAGATCATCATGGCAAATGCGGCGATGATGGCGGGGCATTGTGAGGTGGAGGATCATGTGACCATTGGAGGTATCACACCGATTCACCAGTTTGTGCGGATTGGTTGTCATGCGATGATAGGTGGTGGGGTTCGCGTCCCCAAGGATGTTCCGCCTTATGTTCTCGCCGGAAATTTCTTTCAGGGCCTCAACTCGATTGGATTGCGACGGCGTGGCTTCTCGCCCGAAGTTCTGTCCGCTCTGGACAAGGCGTACAATCTTATCTACCGTTCAGGGATGAATGTGTCGCAGGCAGTGAGTCGAATCAAAGACGATGAATCTCTTGCTCCTTTCTCAGAGGTTCAGCACGTTCTCACGTTCATCGCAAACAGCAAGCGCGGTATCATCGGCGGTCCACGCTCTCACCGGTAAATACCCATGCAGGAACTGGCCTGGAACTTTTGTAGCACCGCGGAAAATTCCGGCGAATACAACATGTGGTTCGACGAGATGCTCGTCCAGCGCCTCCTGGACGGGAGCGGATCTCCCACGGTGCGCGTTTACAAGTGGAAACCGTGGGCGATTTCGATCGGCCATCATCAAAAAATGTCCGATATTGATCTCGAAAGCAGCAAAGCTGACGGAATAGATGTTGTTCGTCGACCAACGGGAGGCCGCGCAATCCTCCATGCGGAGGAGCTAACGTACAGTGTTGTCATGCCCTCGGTCCAGAAGGGTATTCATCAAGTATATAGCGAGATCAGCGCTGCGTTGGTGGACGGACTGAAGTTGTTTGGAGTGGAAGTCTCCTTGCAGCGTTCACAGCCGAATTTTGCAGAGACATATAAGAATCCCTCATCCATTCCCTGCTTCAGCAGTTCTGCGCGCTATGAGATTGAGTGGAGGGGGAGAAAACTCGTCGGCAGCGCACAGCGGAGGTATTCCAGCGATTCCTACGATGTCGTCTTGCAGCACGGGTCGATTCTCTGTGGTGCGGCTCATCGTCGTCTGGCAGACTATCTGATGCTACCAGACCGACAGTCTGAAGATGCTGTACGAATTGACCTTGAGGAAAAGACGGCGGACCTGCAGGAGATATCGGGACGAGCCATCGATTTTGAGGAATTGTCGGCGTGCATCAAGATGGGTTTTGAGCGTACCTGGGGTCTGAAGTTCAATGCAGTTGATGTCAACTCGGCTATCATGAAGAGGGAGTATGCCTAAACAACGGGTGCAGGATATCCAGTCAAAAGGGTCAAGACCTCGCGTAGTTACGACAAAGACCGTAACGACGATGAAACAGACCGGCGAGAAGATTGCGATGCTGACAGCGTACGATTTCCTCGTTGCGAAGCTTCTCGATCAGGTCGGCATTGATGTTATTCTCGTTGGTGATTCGTTGGGGAATGTGGTGCAGGGGTACGAGACGACACTTCCGGTAACAGTTGATGACATGATCTATCATGCAAAGGCGGTAAAGCGCGCTGTCAAGAACGCGCTGATTGTCGTCGACATGCCGTTCATGTCATATCAGAACAGTGTAGATGAGGCCGTGCGAAACTGTGGGCGAGTCATGAAAGAAGTAGGTGTCGGTGCAGTGAAGTTGGAAGGTGGGGCGTACATCGCGGAGATCGTCAAACACCTGGTCAAGATCGGCATCCCTGTAATGGGACATCTCGGTCTGACGCCGCAAGCAATCAACAAGTTCGGGACATACGAAGTGCGGGCACAGGATAAGAAAGAGGCCGATGAACTTGTGCGGGATGCGAAAGTCCTTGCCGACGCTGGAGTGTTTGCGATCGTGCTCGAGAAGATTCCGTCATCGCTTGCCAAGAAAGTCACCGCATCAATCCCGGTGCCGACGATCGGGATCGGGGCGGGTCCGCATTGTGACGGTCAGGTGTTGGTAGTGTATGATATGCTCGGGATGACAGAGGAGTTCAGGCCGCGATTCGTCAGGAGGTACGGAGAGTTTGCTGAGAGTTTGCGTAGCGCATTCAATTCATATATCAAAGACGTGAAGTCCCAGCAATTCCCCACGATGAAGGAAAGCTACTAGAGCAGAGCGATGCCCGAACAAGAACGTCTCCATATACTTCTTTCGAATGATGATGGCATCGACGCGCCAGGTATCTTTGCGCTCGCACAGGAAATCAAGAAAATCGCTGAGGTCACGGTTATTGCTCCTGACAAACAGCAGAGTGCAGTTGGCCATGCGATTACGATGAACTATCCATTGCGTGCAGTGCCATTCCACAAGAATGGGGAGTTCTTCGGCTATGCAGTTGAGGGTACGCCAGCAGACGCGATCAAGCTCGGCGTCCGTTCGTTGATGAAGAGAAAACCGGACATGGTCATCTCAGGTATTAATCATGGTTCCAATACGGCAATCAACATTATCTACTCAGGGACGGTCTCAGCAGCCACAGAAGGAACCGTCCTGGGCATCCCCTCTATCGCTATCTCGCTCACGACCTATGGAGAGGCGGATTTTTCATACGCTGCCAAGTTCGCGCGCAAGCTAGCCGTGCTTGTCGCAGAGAAAGGGCTGCCCGAAGGTACGCTGCTCAATGTAAATGTTCCGGCGGTTTCCGAGCAGCAAATCGCCGGAGTGTTGCTCACGCGCCAAGGGAAATCAACCTGGGACGACACGTTCGACGTGCGACGAGACCCGGCGAATCGCGAGTACTTCTGGCTTACGGGCCAGCTGAACATCATACACATCGATCCCGCCCTCGCTC
>DPLS01000402.1:0-7781 GCA_003541875.1 Bacteroidota bacterium
GTTTGATAAAACCACGAAAGATGCACTCCCTGGTGCCAACGTTACGATAAAAGGGACCAGTATCGGGGCAGCGGCCAATCTGGATGGGATGTACGTTATTCGCAATGCGCCGGCCGGTCAACGAACGGTTGTGGTTTCATATCTCGGATATGTTTCGACGAGTGTGGTGCTGGATATTCCCGAGGGGGGCACAGTGACTCGGGACTTCTCTCTTGCGGGCACCGCAATCGAAGGAGAAGAGATTCTGGTGACAGCGCAAGCGAAAGGCCAGATGCAGGCAATCAACCAGCAGCTTGCTTCGAACAAGATCGCCAATGTTGTTTCTGAAGCAAAGATTCAAGAATTGCCGGATTTCAACGCAGCACAGGCGATATCCCGTTTGCCGGGTGTTTCCACTCTCCAGAGTTCGGGCGAAGCGAACAAAGTGGTGATCAGAGGTTTGGCTCCTCAATACAACGCAGTTGCTGTTGCGGGGATTACGCTCGCCTCCACGGGAAGCACGCAGGCCGGCATCTCTTCTAACCCGGATATTCCATTCACCGCGACGAATCAGGATAGAAGCGTTGACCTTACTATGGTAACTCCATACATGATCAAGTCGATCTCGGTCTACAAGTCGTTGACTCCCGATTTGGATGCGAATGCCATTGGCGGTCGCGTGGAAATGGATCTGAGGGAAGCTCCCTCGGGATATCATGCTGACGTCTTGTGGCAGTCCGGCTATGTGGGAAAATCCAGGGAATACGGGAATTACAGATTTGTGGCTTCCGGTAGCAACCGTTTCTTCAACGACGCCCTCGGCCTGTATGTTCTCGGAAATGTGGAACAATACGACCGAAGTTCAGATAACATGAGTGCGCAGTACTCTCCGCGGAGCCATAATGTTGACTCAACTGGGTATGCACCGGTTTTCGTAACCAATGTCCAACTCAACCGTCACTTGGAAACCAGACAGCGCTACGGTGGAAACATCATTCTCGACTACACGCTCCCCTTTGGCGTTCTGCGGTCGACGAACCTGTTCAGCCGCTTAAGCTCGGATTATCAGGAGTACCAGCAACGACTACTCTATCAGGATCATAATGTCCAATACAGATACCAGGCAGGGAATAAGAAAACTGATGTGGCAATGAATACGTTGGAAGCCGATTTGGATTTTAATTTCCTGTCAATGAATTTGAAAGCTGCCAGCAACTATTCGAGAAACTATGAACCGCATTCGGCCTTTGTTATCTTTAACGAGACCGGAGCCATTCCAGGTACCTTCCCGGATAATACTCGTCCCGAAGACCTGGCGCATTTTGTAACCCATCGTGGGCCTCAGAATGTCTATCTGTGGTCGATAAATCTGTTCAATCTTGACTTCAAAGAAAATGATCAGGTATACAAGAGTGACTTCAAAATTCCGTTCAGCGTCGGATCTGATTTCTCGGGTTCATTCAAGTTTGGCGGCGAGTACCGGTACAATCATCGCGTGAACAACCAGAACTTGCCTTACGCGAGAATGGAGCGCGGTCAGGGCACTGGAGGATCCGCGATTCAACGTGCAATTATGGATTCTCTCACCGCTCGCTATGGGCTTGTGTTGAATACTTCAGTCAGTAGATTCCCCGGAACGAATTTCACTTACCCTACCGAGGAAGATCTTCGGGGACCCTTCCTGGAAGACCGATTTGGGCCCCTTGTGTGGATTCCCAGAACGGAGACGCTGGTTTCAATGGTTGACTACGTGGCGAATGAGCCCTCGTTCAATTCAATCAACTCGTCGGCCTCCAACGCGGGTGGATGGTTTGATGGGGCTTATGAGCACCTTGCCAACTACTACAAATACATAGAAAAGTACTATGCCGGCTACCTGATGACAGATTTGAGTCTGGGCTCTGATATCACACTGGTGGGCGGCGCCCGTTATGAGCAAGACAACTCGCTCTTTGAAGCATACAACATGAAGGACGGCCGCAATGCGGGAACCCAGATTCCCTACCCGGTCACTGTCTACCCGCAGAATCATTACTGGCTTCCGATGGTGCAAGGAAAATACAACGTGACCGACTGGGTGGACGTTCGCTATTCCTACACTCAAACACTTGCACGGCCGGACTATACACAGCTTACACCACATTTCACGATGGACTTCAGTCGGGGACAAGTGTGGGCCGGCAACCCGAAACTCATGCCCGGGCGCGCGTACAACCACGATGTCCAATTCACATTTCACAGCAACGACCTGGGACTCCTGTCCATTGGAGCTTTCTATAAGACCATAAAGAACTTCACGTACTATACACAATACAAACTGCACTTGTTTCCCCTACCGGGACGGGATTCCATCGGGACATATACTGTTGGGGGTGTGTCTCCGACAGACGGAGCAACTCTGAACACATACATCAATAGTCCATACGAAGCCACTGTCAAGGGGGTCGAGGCGGATTTTCAAACGAGGTTCTGGTATCTGCCTATTCCGTTCAATGGAGTGGTTCTCGGAATCAATTACACGCATATTTGGTCCAAAGCGACGTATCCGTTCAGGGACGACGTACCTGTGTTCATTCCGCCTCGTACAAGCTATACTGTATACCTTGACAGCACGCGGACCGGGCGGCTGATAAACCAACCCGACGACATTTTGAATGCCTATCTTGGGTATGACTACGAAGGATTTTCCGGAAGAGTGTCATGCGTGTTCCAGGGGAATTCTGTCAGTTCAATCGGAATCTTCCCGGAACAAGACAGTTTCACCAGAGACTATTTCCGGCTCGATCTCTCCGCAAGACAAAAGCTGCCGTGGGCAGGTTTTCAAGTGTTCCTCGACGTAACCAATCTCAATTCACGGAGGAATGAGTCAGCTCAGCGGTCCCTTGGCGGTTTTACTTCCGTACAGAACTATGGCGTTGCTGCAAATCTTGGAATACGGTTCACACTCTAAGAGAGGAAACTACAGTTCGTTGGACCTAAGACGAGTTCTTTTCTAACCACAACATAAGGAGGTAAGCTATGAAATCCATTTATGGGTTGTTTTTTCTGGTGGTTGTCTTCTCCTCGCCGCTGTACGCAATCGACACTGTGTACGTTGCAAGCGGCATAGGGACTCTGAACACTGCCGTCGATCAGAATATCGCCGATCTCAACAGCAAGGCGTTCAAGCTCGAACCCTTCGGCTTATACATACTCACAGCGACAATAACTGTTCCGGCCGGTCAACACCTTAGGGTCGTCGCGGATGACCCGGGGACAACGCAGCAGACAGCCCCCCCTCAGATCATGTGGACTCCGAGCAGCGGTGTAAACACGAGGTTCAACTTTGACTGCAACGGCGACATCACGATGAAGAACATCTGGCTGACATATATGACCACGGACGGCGCTCAGGTGGGTTCAAGTTTGCAGTTTGAGGATAATCTACTGTCTGATCCAGAGAGGGGAACTTTCGAAGGCTGCATCTTCGATTATGCACCATGCCCGCAGAATGCGGGCGGAACCATTGGCGTATCCGCCCCGCATTTTGTAGGAACGTTCAAGAACTGCTATTTCCGGAACAACACGGACTCACACTTCCGGTATTATGGAAGAGCTGTTTCTTTCCCGTTTGGTACGACCGGCTGGCACACCGATAGTCTGTACTTCGTGAATTGCACGTTCGCGAACATGGGATACGTGTATATGCAGGAAGGGGCTGAATACGCGGATTTTGTGTGGTTTAACCATTGTACATTCCTTAACTCAGTGGTGTTTACCCTGGAGTCAGGGTGGTGGTGGTGGCTTAATGTGACCAACAGCGTTTACGTGAATGCATTCATGTTTGGGGATTTCCTCGAGAACACAAGTCAGGACGGCGATTATCCTAACGGAGGTGCAGTCAGGATCGACAGCATATCTCAGTTCGGATTCTCAGTCCCCTTCACCGAAGTTGACCGCCACATCGTGTTCGCACACAACAGTTACTACATCGAGCAGTGGCTTCAAGACTACATGGACCATGGCAATCCCTACAGCGACACGGCAGGCGTACGTTTCAAACCCCATCCTCAACCCATGATGAGTGAGAAGACGCGTGGCATTTTTGGCGACAACGTGACATGGCCTCACATGTCGATGTTCAATAACTACGACAACACCAATCCCAATTTTCTACTCGCCCCAACGAACATTGACAGGATCAAAATCTTCCTGCTTAAGAAGTGGACAGACAACAGTGATATGCCCTGGGCGTTCGATACTGCTTCGACTATCAACGGAACGTGGCCCCTGGGCGAGAACCTGAAGTACTCAAACACTACGTTGAGGTCGGCTGGCATGGGAGGTTTCCCGCTTGGGGACTTGTATCACTGGTTCAAATCAACCCATTACGCCTCATGGCAAGCACAGGAAGCGACGGAAAACGGGACCATAATGGATTGGCTTAACACTCAAGTTGTTGGTGTACAGGAAGTCGTCGGCCTTCCCACGAAAGTTGATCTTGGCCAGAACTATCCCAATCCGTTCAACCCGACGACAAGGATAGACTATTCTGTTCCACAGAGCGGCTACGTGTCACTGAAGGTGTACAATCTTCTTGGGAAGGAAGTTGCCACGTTGGTTGCGGGCAGGCAAGAACCCGGAACCCACTATGCGTATTTTGATGGCCAAGAATTCCCGACTGGAGTGTATTTCTACAGGTTACAGACCGATCAGAATTCTATCACCAGGAAACTCGTTCTCATGAAGTAACACTACCCATTCATTTTTCCTCTCGTCCCGGTCGGAGGTTCCTTCGTGGATCTCCGGATCCGGGAGGAGATGAAAGTGTTCCGCAGCAAAGGAGGTGGTTCAAGATCCAGGCAAGATTTGGTGCTCAACGACGAATGGAACTGTTGAGCAGCCTTGCGTAGTTTCATGTGGGGTTGGGAGTGTGTTTCAAACAACTAACTATCCAACAACAAACCAACAACAAAGTATCTTGGAGGAATCATGAAAAAATTCGTACGGTTAATAGCAACGGGGGCGCTTCTCGTGTTGCTGGGGCTTGGCACGCTGGTTGCGCAGGAAGTCGTGTTCTCTGCCGGACCGGCCGTCACCCCGACGTTAGGCGCTTCAAACGGCGGTTTCGCGTGGTTGGATATCAATGGAGACGGTACTCAGGATGTCTTTATTCCGCCCAACAATGTTCTGTTGAACTCCCTTACGTATTTCACGGCTGTGGCGTCCACAAAGACAGCAGCTCTCTCAAATAGTGTGAACTCTGTCGGTGGACTCTTCGCAGATATCAGTGGTGACGGCGTTCCTGATCTGTGGTCGACGAATAACGCCGCTCCCCAAACGGGGCTATTTTATGACAGCGCTGGAGTGTATCTTCCCGCAACCGGGACTGGCGCCCTTGCGAGCGCAGGAGCCACAGGGAGTGTCTTCCAAGGAATTGCAGTAGCAGATATCGACCACAGTAATTACTTGAGCGCAGCATGGCCCTATTTTGGGTCGGGGACTTGGGCTGATGGCTTCATCTTCCCCCCTGGCTACGGTGTCGAGCTGCTGAAGGGTGGTCCATCCGGCTTTACCAGAGTAGGCAAGGGAGCAGCCCCCGGAACTCTCGCCATAGATACCAGCCGCGCCTTTGAGTCGTGGGGCCCACGCTTCTTCGATGCAAATAATGATGGCTGGGTAGATTTGTTCATGCCGAGTTTCCGGCACGGGTTCAGACCGTTCACCGGTGGCTCCGACACCGTCGGCGCCAGAAAAGGGAGTATCTTGTTCCTGAACGATCATACTGGCAAGTTCTACGTACCGACTGCAGCAACGGTTGGCCGCACTCTCTATGCACTCGATTCCATTTCCGCTGGAGTGTTCTATGGAAGAGCTATCGCGGACACCGGCATTATCGTTGAAGACACGGTGCGTCACTTCAACGCCATCGGTAACCATTGGGGTAATCTCAATAACGATGGGTACCCAGATCTGATAATGTGTGGGACAGAGACCAATAACTATGATGGACTGCGAAGGTCCACAAATATCGTCGTCCTCTATGGAAAGGGAGACGGCACATTTACCTTTAAGTGGAACGGGACAAACATCGTTGACGCGGGATTGCCTACGTCAGGCAGCCTTCGTGCCTGGGACATCGGCGACTACAATAACGACGGAATTCCGGATTTATACATGAGCACGACCTTCGGTGCCACACGGTTGTTCAGAGGTAACGGCAATGGCACATATACTGAGGTGACAGGACAGGACAATGTGGCGACTGCGGGGGGCGGGCGAGCCGGAGGGTTTGTTGATTACAATAACGACGGCTTCCCGGATATTTACAACTATACCGGACTTAATTCGGTGCTGCAGCGGAACAGCGGCAACTCGAACCATTGGATTGGCTTCACGCCTGCCGGCATCGGCCACAACAAGAATGCTGTAGGTGCGCGCTTCACACTGTACACGCAGGGCGGCACCTACAAGCAGTACCGATGGATCAGGGCTGAAGGCGCAGCATCGGGGATGGGTGACATGCGGGCCATCTTCGGCATCGGCATCAACACTTCCATCGACAGCGTTGTCGTGAACTGGCCTGATGGCACTTCAGGGAGATACACAGGACTCGCCGTCGACAGGTACTGGACTGTCAACCAAGGTTCGGTCATCCCGAACACGACAACCCTTTCGTCCCCGCCCAATAACGCGACCGGTCAAGCTCAGGTGGGTTCGCTGCAATGGACTGCGGCCACGGGTGCGCTTGGATACAGAGTCCAGGTGTCTATGGATCCGACATTTGCGAACACGGCGCTGTTGGCAGTCAATGCAACAGTGACCGGCACCAGCTATGCCTACTCCCTTGGCGCTGCCACGACGTATTACTGGCGCGTGGCCGCAGTCAATGGTGGTTTCATGAGCGACTACACCGCCGCCTTTAACTTCACCACGGCAGGCAGTGCAGCGGCGCAAGTTCCCACGATAGTTGTTCCGCCAAGCGGGTCCACGAACCAGCCCGCAGCGCTGACGCTCAAAGTCAGAAGGACGTCCGATGCGTCACGGTATCAATGGCAGGTGTCGACGCTGCCGACATTCATCACGTTCGTCGTAAATGCTTCGACGGCTGACACGACCTACCCGGGGCAGTTTGCCGGTGGCCAGACGTTCTACTTGCGCGTGCGCGGGGTGAATGATCTTGGCTCATCTGCTTTCTCTGCGATAGATACGTTCACCATCATGACTCCGCCAGCCAGAACAACACTCGTCTCGCCGGCGAACAATGCGATTAATGTCGTCTCGGATAGCGTAATTTTTGTCTGGAGATTGGTGAATACTGCAGTAACCTACAACCTGCAGCTTTCGACCGTTAGCTCAAGCGTTACCTATAACGGGATAACGGATACGACGTACAAGGTCAGGAACCTCGCAAGGCTCACTAACTACACCTGGAAGGTTGAGGCCATCAACGCAGGTGGGACGAGCTACTACACCGGCAGCTTTGCGTTCACGACCGTCGCTGCAGCCCCCGCTGCACCGACGCTTGTTGCACCCGCTGCTAATGCAACAGACGTGAACCGATTGGCGCGGTTCGTTTGGACTCCTTCGGTGAACGCAGCCAAGTATCGTCTGCAGATCGCCACGGACAATACGTTCGCGACCATTCTCCAGGATACGATTCGATTCGAAGATACCACGTTGACGTTGTCACGGCCGCTGGCCTCGCTGACAGACTTCTTCTGGCGGGTCAGTGCATTGAATCTCGGTGGAGAGAGTCCGTTCTCGACTTCGAGGTTGTTCACTACCGGAACACTCCTTGATGTCAAGAAAGAGGGTGAAAT
>DPLS01000402.1:8158-8556 GCA_003541875.1 Bacteroidota bacterium
AAGTCCAGGCGGCGAATCGGTACTCAGTTGAATGGAATCCATCGGGTCTAAGCACAGGTGTCTATTTCTATCGAATAGATGCCCGAAGTCAGGATGGATCAGCCAACTTCACATCTGTGAAGAAGCTGCTGTTCATGAAGTAGATCCACCGTTGTGATCATTGCAGCCCGCCCGTATTCATGAGCGGGCTGCATTTGTTTTTGAGAGTTGGCAAGAGAAACGAGTGCGGCACCAGAAGGGTCGATTGGCGGCGGTGCAGCATTGCGGTATTCAACGGTGCTTGCAGGTGAAGGCTGTGCACTCGGCCCAACGGTACCGCTCGTTGTGGGGTACGTGGACAAAGTCGAGGTATCCAGGTTGTTAATCCCGGAAATCGGTCGAGAGGTGGCCACATTGGT
>DPLS01000272.1 GCA_003541875.1 Bacteroidota bacterium
AGGGGGTGGAGAAGACCGGGATACCTTTGTTCGCCGCAGCCTGAAGGAGAAGGTCCTCCAGCTTATTGTTGTTCGTCAGAACAATGCATGGAATTTTGAATTCGAGAAGAGTCGTGAAGGCAGCCCTGCGCCCCTCTAGGGGAAGCGAGTTTAGGTACTTGATCTCCGTATTGCCGATGATCTGCACCCGATCGAACGTGAACAGTTCCACGTAGCCAGCCAGAGCGAGGCCCGGTCGATGGAGATTCTTCTCCCTAATGTGGTTCTCAAATCCGTTTTCGCCGTTGAGCGATCGCAGTTTGAAGCGATCCTTGGCGGCCTCGAAGAGAAATCCTACCGTGATGAATTTCTTTCGCGTTTCCTTGTTTCGATCGACTTTCATTGCACGGATCTTGGATGATAAGTGAATTCAGATCTTGGCCTTCAGGGCACGCACTTTGCTCTTGTCCTTTGACCGGAGTTTTGTCTTGTACTTCTCCAACTGCATATTCAATTTTTCAACCGCATAGTCAATGGACTTGCGGAAATCGTCGGACTTCTCTTTTGCCGTCAGAACAGTCCCATGGACGTGCAGGTTGATCTCAGCGATCTTGATATTCTTCTCCGCTCCTTCAAAACTCAGAATCACATCCGCGCTCACGATTCCATCGAAGAACTTGTCGAGCTTGTTCACCTGGTCGGTTGCATGTTCCTTGATCTCCAACCTGGCACGGAAGCGACGAGCGGTAAACTTTATGTGCATGATTGCCCTCTCCTAGATTGCGACAATGCAATACTTCATGAAGCTTTGGGGTGCGCCTGTGAGTAGACCTTCTTCAAACGATCAACGCTAACATGTGTGTACACTTGTGTGGTCGAGAGACTTTCATGACCAAGCAACTCCTTTACAGCACGAAGGTCGGCGCCCCGGTTGAGCAAGTGCGTGGCAAACGTGTGGCGAAGTACGTGAGGACTCTTCTTCTCGATCTCCGAGACTCGCCCGATATATTCGTTCATCAACACATTCACGCCTTTCGGGCTCAGTCGTTTGCCCCGTTGGGTTAGGAAGACCGTCTCAACAATCTCCTTCCCTGCTTGCTTCGGGAACAGGGCAGATCGGCACGCCAGGTACTTTTGCAGCGTTTCCTTCGCGGGTCTGCCAAAGGGAACAATCCGATCCTTGCTTCCTTTCCCTGTTACGCGAAGTGTACCTGAGTGAAAATCAACATTTATCATCCGAAGGTCAATGAGTTCACTGAGTCTGATTCCGGTACTGTAGAACAGTTCCAGGATCGCTGCATCTCTCTTCCCCAAGGTTGTGGTTGTGTCAGGTTGGTTCATCAACTCAGTGACACTCTCTTCATCCAGATACTGCGGGAGTCGTTTCTCCAACTTCGGTGCCGCGACATTTGTTGCGGGATTGCGATCAACCACCTTTGTGCGATGAAGATACTTGAAGAAGGACTTCAGGCATGCCAACTTTCGCGCGACGCTTCGTTTGGCGAAATCGTGCTCAAGACAATCGCCAAGGAAAAGCCGTATGGTAACATGGTCAATCTCGCTTATCGAGTAGGAGTGGTCGGCGTAGTGTCTGAGAAGAAACTCTGAGAACTGGCGCAGATCGTCTTCGTAGGCGGCAATAGTATGCGGGGAATAGTTTCTTTGTGTCCGCAGATACTGCAGAAATGTCCGAATCTTGAACTCCATCAGGTTCTGCACGATCCTAGTTATTATTCAGAAGCCGCGACGGGAGCTTCCTTCACGACTTCAGCCTTGCACGACGGACATGTAAGAAATTCCCCCCTTGTCGCGCTCCGCTTCTCAACCATGTATTCATTGCCGCATGTGTCACATTTGCGGGCAACAGGCCTGTCCCACGAGGCGAAGTCACAATCGGGATAGCGAGAACATCCGAAGAAGATACGCTTCCGCTTCGTCTTCCTTTCTATCACATACCCATCCTTACACCGTGGACATTGGACGCCGATGCTGATCGGCTTCGTGTTCTTGCACGCTGGGTAATTTGAACACCCGAGGAACGAGCCGAATTTTCCGCCTTTGATTATCATGTCGCCGCCACACAAGTCGCACTTCATTCCGGCATGGTGATTCGTTTGAGGCAGTTCCCCGGGAAGTGGCTTGGTGTTCCGACACGTCGGGTACCCACTGCACGCCATGAAACGCCCGTTTCGACCCCACTTAATGATGATTGGCTTCCCGCACAGATCACACACTTCATCCGTCGCTTCCTGCAACGACTTCTTGATTGCGGAACTTCTTTTGTCAACGCCTTCGACATCCTTGATGAAGGGATGGTAGAAGTCTTCCATCACTTGCTCATACGTCTGTTTACCCGACGCGATGGTGTCAAGCTCCTCCTCCATCCGTGCCGTGAACAAAATATTGAACAAGTGAGGGAAGTTCTGCACCAGGATTCGATTGACGGTGATTCCCAAATCGGTGGGATAGAGTCGTCTCTCCCTTTGCTCCACGTATTTTCGGGTTTGGATTGTGTCGACGATAAGCGCATACGTGCTCGGCCGACCGATACCCTGGGTTTCCAGCTCTTTGACAAGACTGCTCTCGGTAAACCGCGAAGGCGGCTTCGTGAAGTGTTGATTTGGAATCAGGCTGTTCAGGCCTGCATGCTGCCCCTTGGCAAGATTCGCCGGCAGCTTTGAAACCGGATCCTCATCACCTGAAGGCTCCGACTCCTCAGCAATGTCATCATATACTTGCAGGAAGCCGCGGAACTTCGGGATCGAATCTGTTGCGCGGAACAGGTAGTCGCCACCCTGCACGTCAACGGTCAACTGCTCGAAGACTGCGGCGCTCATTTGTGACGCGACGAAACGATTCCAGATCAACTCGTACAGTGCGTACATTTCTTCATCCAGATACTTCTTCACGAACTTGGGAGTGTACTTCGTTGACGTGGGCCGAATCGCCTCGTGCGCGTCCTGCGAGCTCTTCCCTTTCTTGAACAGCCGCGGTTCGTGCGGGACGTATTCCTTCCCGTAATTTGTGTAGATGTACTCACGCACTTCTTTCACTGCATCATCACTCAAACGCGTCGAGTCGGTACGCATGTAGGTGATGAGGCCAACGCGGCCTTCCTCGCCAAGATCAACACCCTCATAGAGTTTTTGCGCGAGCATCATCGTGCGCTTGGCATGATACCGTAAGCGCCTTGCGGCCTCTTGTTGGAGGGTACTGGTGATAAAAGGCGCCCATGGATTTCGCTTGACCGGCTTTCGTTGAACGTCGGAGACGGCAAACGACTGCTTCTTGATGTCGTTGACATATCCCTCGGCGGTGGTCGTGCTGCCAATGACTGGATCTTCGCCACCAACTTTGAACAGCTTTGCAAAGAACGGTTCGCTTGTCTGGGTCTGGAACTCTGCTACAATGGACCAGTATTCATCCGGAACGAAGGAGTTGATTGCTTCCTCTCGCTCGCAGATCAGTCGAAGCGCAACCGACTGCACCCGGCCAGCCGACAATCCGTAGAACACTGTTTTCCAGATAAACGGGGAAATCTTATAGCCGACCAAACGATCCATCACACGCCGTGCCTGCTGGGAGTTGACGAGATGTTCGTTGATCTTGCCGGGATGTTCCATCGCTTCCGTGATACCGCGTGCGGTGATCTCGTGGAACAGGACACGAAAGATATTTGTGTTCTTGTCTTCAACAGCCTTGGCAATATGCCAGCCGATAGCCTCACCCTCGCGGTCCGGGTCGGTTGCAATGTAAATAGCTCGCGCTTTTCCCGCATGGTCGCGAAGCCGATCGATGACTTCGTGTTTGCCAGAGATGGTCTCGTACTCGGGAAGGAATCCGTTGTTCACATCAATGCCCATCTTGCTCTTTGGCAAATTCTTGATGTGGCCAACTGATGCCTCGACAACGAAATCATGCCCAAGGTACTTGTTGATTGTCTTCGCCTTGGCAGGGGATTCGACGATGATTAGGGCCTTGCCATCAACATTGATCGGGGGGGGCTGCCTTTTCTTGCGGGTCTTGGGCTTGGGGTCAACATCGGTGATCGCAGAACCGTTATCTGGAATTGAGCTTTTCTTCTTTTTTGCCATCAATGAATCGTATCACGATTATACAACACTGATCGGTTCGCTTCAGGACCGTTGCCAGATTTTGCCATAAGTACCGATGCCACAATCTCCTGCAACTCCGATGGAGCCAATTTCTCAAAGCCACTCATAATGACCCGTTCTATCACAAGCTCGAGGTCACGGTCATCCAGAAGCCCGAGCTCCCGCAACTGAATAAGATACCCCTGAGCTTCCGTGGAGAGCATTTGCTTCTCGACTTCGTGCAATACCCGCCGGGATCCATCCGCCGGAGCCCCCTGATGGGTGATTCCGACTTCATTCAGCTTCATGTTGTCATACAACCAACTGAATGCCGCACTGATCTCCGACTGAGTGTAGCCTTTGTTCCGAAGGTCACCGACATCAATATCGGCGATGCCGTTCTCGGACTGTATCTCAGACATGATATACATCAGGATTTCAACAATCCGCTCTTTCATACTTTCAACTCAACCGAACCAATATTGCACATGACGGTCTTCTTCAGTCTTCATCCGCCCTGCTTTCCGGACTGTTGCATCATCGAATCCCACCAGATGCAACACCCCATGAATGACGAGACGGGCAACTTCGCATCCAAAACTCACGCCGTACTCTTTCGCCTGCGTTCCAGCACGATCAAGGTTCACATACAACTCACCTTCAAGCACAGATCCCGTGTCGATGGGAAAGCTGAGGACGTCGGTGGCATAATCGTGACCAAGATACTTTCTATTGATCCGCCTGGAGTATCTCGAATCGATGCACACAATGGAGACCCGAGCACTCTTCACTCCCGCCGAACGAAGCACACGCTTCACATATTTCGCAATGTCACCCGCTTTGACTCTTCGGATACGATGGGAATTAAGCACCATCACGGAGAGCATCAGCGAACACGCACCTTCTTCGTGCCACGATTCTTTTTCGCAACCGCAGGTTTCGGCTCACCGAGAATCGTGTCGGTCAGCGAGAGCGCAATTCCCGAGAGCATGACTTCGGGGCCAAGGTGTGTGAAGTCTCCAGAAAGCAACGACCGATCCACATTTGCATAGAGCGAGCACCCTCCTTGCTTCTCCACAATGAGACCGGAAAGCCTTCCTTCATGTTCACCAATGAACGTCACTTCTCCCAACATTTCGCTGACCACATAGCCGGAACAAAAATGAAGTTGCAGATGTGCTGTCTCAGTATAGACCGAGACGAGATTGCCGCGCCGATCGCCGATGCGAATGTTTGGATACAGCTCCAGTGCAAGTCTGTATTTGCCATCCTTCCCACCCATCTCGAACCGTTGCATCGCGCCGCTCACCCGCGGTGTCACTCCTAAGAGTTTTCCAATCTTCCTGGTATCAGATGGTTTGAACACAAATGACATACACCCTCGAGGTAGTCAATCAATCGAAACGAAGGAAGACAGCAAGACCCCAGAGGGTTGCACAAGTACGCCATCAACTCGACCCGGGGTTACATACATCAATGGTACCTCTGTCTGTGCGGTTTCATGTAGTGCGCTGGCGAGAATATAGCCAGCCTGTCGATGATTGTCAAGCGGCAGGCAAAATCCCCTTCTCGTCGCCTGGTGTTACCATTCCATCTCTACACCCTCGGCAGCAGCATGACACTCAAATCTATAGTTACGAGTCTTGATCTCTCGCTTGCACTTGTGAAGGATGTCATCGATTGCCGCATCGTCGTGGGTCTGGTCGTGATGGAAGAGCACCAGCTTCTTCACGCCTGCTTCGTGTGCAATCTTCAGGCAAAAGAGGTAGTGTGAGTGCCCCCAGCCCACGTGGTTCACATATTCTTCCGGAGTGTACGTTGCATCGTGGATGAGAACATCTGCTCCCTTCGCAAAATCAAACACGCGCTGATTTGGCTCTGCCTTGCTCTCTGAGAATTTGCGGACGACGATCGGATCGACATTCTTCACCGACATTGCCACTTCGCGATCGAACGGCTCATTGTCACTAATGTACACCAATGAATGCCCCGCCACATCCACTCGGTATCCCAGTGCCATTGACGAGTGATTAACAAATAGACTCGAAAGCGTCGCATCGAACACTTTCGTCGATTCTTCTTTCATTGCAATGAACTTGATGTTTGCCTTCAATTCATGCAATTGAATCGGGAAGTACACCTTGTCCATTACGTGAGCCATCATCTGTCGGAGCGTAACGTGCTTCGACTGTGGGCCGATGATCGTCAGTTCATTCCCTGAGATGAATGCCGGTTTAAAGAACGGGAAGCCCTGAACGTGATCCCAATGTGGATGGCTAATGGCAATATACGCCTGAACCGAAGCTCCAGTCGCCATGAGTTGATCACCCAATGCACGAATGCCTGTCCCGGCATCAAGTATGATGAGGTCGTTGTTGCTCAGCCGAACCTCGACACAGGGAGTGTTACCGCCGTATCGAACAGTATCCTCACCGGGAGTCGGGATTGAGCCTCTTGTTCCCCAGAACTTCAGCTTCATGGAAGTTCACTTCACAGTAGTTGATGCTCGACTGCTCTCTGCATATTCGATGTAGTGCGCCGCTGATTCGAGCAACTTTTTCTTTTCCTCCTCCGTCAGCGCGCGGAGAATCTTCGCCGGAACACCACCGACAAGCATCCCGTCTGGAACGACGAACCCTTCCCGCACTACTGCTCCCGCCGCCACCAGAGCTTGCTTCCCTATGCGCGCACGATCAAGAACCACAGCTCCCATCCCTATCAGACTGCCATCTTCTACTCGGCACCCATGAACGATGGCACCGTGCCCTATGGTCACGTCATTACCCACATGTACCCGGAGTTCCTCCGTAACGTGGAAGATCGCGCCATCCTGCACATTGCTCCGCTCACCGATGAAGATGGAATTAATGTCGCCTCTCAGCACACAGTTGAACCAGATGCTCGCACCCTGGGCGATCTCAACGTCACCAATAATCTGCGCTCCCTCAGCAACGAAGGCTGACGGATGAATTCGTGGTGAGATCCCTGCGTGAGTTATGATCCCCATTTTTCTTATTGACCCCGGGGCGGCTTCCACCCAGGACGATTCCACGACACCAATTCCAAGGTTACGCTTCCAATAATCACTTTCATCTTGGCGACAATCGGGATGCGCGCCTCGTCGTTGCTGAACCACCCTTCAAAATCACCGGTCAATCCGTAGATGCCGACGAACTCCGCCGTCCCATCGAACCCGACGACATCCACGGGATAATCCACGGCGTCAAGATCGACGCTCTTCCGTTCATGCCTTGAGAAATCTATATAAGTATTCACCCGCTTTTCCGCCACAACGCAAGGGATGTTCATGCGTTTGCCGGAAAACAACTGGTCACGCGCATAGAAGAAGAGAGACAAACCATCCTGCAAATGGCGTTCAGCCACCATGGTGTCCCGCCGTTCTATCAGAGTGTCCCTGCGACCCATGTCGATCAGTACTCTCTGTCTGTCATATTCGAACTTGTAACGTGCGAAGTTCCACACTCTTCCTTCTTTGTCCTTGCCTACAAATGCATGAGAGTACACAGCAGAGTCAATATCGCTCTCATAGGTTGCAGAGAGATCGACAAAGGGAATACCCTTATAGGAACTTATGTTGGCAATCGAGTGGTGAGCGGAGTATTCAGCCGTCTCCACCCGTTTCAACGTGCGGATCTTTACCTGGCCTAGATCAATGAACGAGTACCGTACATTGTACACCAACTCCTCTCCCTCCACGAGAACAACGGAAGATGGATTGGAGCTGGTTTGAGCCAATGAAAACTGCGGAAAGGTAGCTGCCAAAAGGAGAAGCACAACCCACCGTATCGCCAACACGCGGCGGGGGAGCAAAGGAAATACCATCGTATGCGAGCTCAGACTATTGGATTCGTTCAATGAGCCGTGCTACTTGAGGCTGGTGAGACTTTTTGAAATCTTCTCCGCCTCGGGAAAGAGTGTCAACGCCTTTTGAAATTGGTTGTCAACTCCGAGCATTACCCGTGACGAACCCTCATTGCCAAACAGCGTCCGCCCGATGTACGCTTTGGTAAACGCCTTGATGTATTTGAGATCCTTGTTGTAGAGATCTTCCTTGAACTCAACGCCCTTCGATTTTGCTAGAGCCACAATCTCATCAAGCATCGCTTGTGTTACTTCAAATCCCGAACCATACTTTGCCGCGTCCTTGCCGTACTTCGCCTTCATTTCTGTCCCGTTGCGGTCGAGATACTTGTCGGCATACTGGAGAAAGATATTCTTGCTGCGTAGCTGTATAGAGTATTCGTCTAGCCTATCGGCCTTCACAATATAGTCGGGTGTAATACCGCCTCCGCCATAGACCTTTCTCCCACCGGCGGTCTTGAATATCGGACGCGTCGAATCCTTCTCGGCATCGTGGGTAACATTCTCGCCTTCGGTCTCGTCACGCTCAAACGCCTCCCGCTGGTACTTCATCTTATCGTCGCCATAGGGACGTTGAATGATGCGCCCGCTTGGAGTGAAGTACCGGGCAATTGTCAGCCGGAATGCAGAGCCGTCTTTCAAGTCGTACTGCCGCTGGACCAAACCTTTGCCAAACGTCGTTTCACCAACAACGAGTCCCCTATCCCAATCCTGTACAGCACCCGAAACAATTTCGCTTGCAGATGCAGAGCCATTATTGACAAGAACAATCAGCGTTACGTCTTCAAACTTCCCATTGCCGGATGATGTATAATCTTCACTAAATTCGGGACGGCGTCCTTTTGTATAAACGATCTTCTTGCCCTTGGGCATCAACTCATCTGCCACACGGAATGCCTGCTCAAGGAATCCTCCCGGATTCCCTCGCAGGTCGAGCACGAGACGCTTCATTCCGGCGCTCTTCATTTTGCTCACGCCTGATACAAACTCATCGTGAGTGGTTGCCGCAAAGCGAGTCACATTAATGTACCCAGTCTGATCATCCAGCATGAAGTTGGAGTCGACGGTATAAAGAGGGATCTTGTCCCGTACGATCTCATATTCCAACAGGTCCTTGATCCCAAAACGAGTGATGGACACCTTAACGCGCGTCCCCTTTGGACCGCGCAGCTTCTGCTGGACACCCTGTTGCGTGATTCCGACGCAACTCGTGTCGTTGATCTTGACAATCTTGTCGCCAGCCTGAATGCCGAGAGCTTCACTCGGTCCGCCAACAATCGGCGTTACTACAAGCAGCGTGTCATTCAGTACTTGGTACTCAATGCCAACACCCTCAAAGCTCCCCTGAAATTCC
>DPLS01000075.1 GCA_003541875.1 Bacteroidota bacterium
ATCGTTCTCGGCGTCCGATCCCTGATTAGAGCGAACGGCGAACATGAGTTTCTTGTAATACGTGTAGTGGGCAGAAACCTGCTTAGACGGAGCGCGAAACAGGCTGACGGGATTTAGATTCCTTGTCGTTGTGCGGATGACTCTCGATATCTCTTCGGGTATCGAACCGCTATCAACATAAATTCCATCTTCGGAGTAGAAGGCCAAGCGCTTGCGGAAACCCGTAATGCTATTGTAACTGAGGGCACCGTAATGAGGATTATAGTTCCTTGTGTGAAACGATGTGTTTTCGGAGCCAGCAGCCAGAAACAGAGAGTCGGCCTTGCAGACAACTAGATCACCGTACAAATATCCAAATCCACGCACGGGTTGTCCGTCAGCGGTTGTTACCCTGTCGAAGTCGGTAGCCGTAGTGAATTGCCTATGAAACATCCAGTTGGAGCAGTAAATCTGGTCTGGCTTCGTTAAGCTGCCCGCCACAATCAGCATATCATTATAGAGGCACAGATACTTGCCCTCCGGACAAGGATCGTTTGCATATGAAACCGTGTCTCCAGATAGAATCTGTACGTCCGTGAACGATGCTGAGTAGGTTTGCGTCGTGTTGGAGGTTGTACCGACGTAGTTATAGTCCGTTCCGCCCGGAGAAAGGATATATATTCCTATTTGATTAACAGTGCTGTCCGTTGACGCATAGACCTTGACATCCAGATTGGACCCTATGAGCGCGACACTATTAGAAGAAGTCGAAGGATTGGATTCATTGCCTAGTACGTCGATATAAGTATAGATGGCCTCATATGATCCCGAACCACTCCCGGTTGTTCCCACCGCAACCGTTGAGGCTGTTGACGGCCCATACAGCGCTGCGGTTTGAAACGACCATGTTGAGCCGATCTTGATTAGCATATTGGGGATGCCTCCATCTTCATTGGATACGAAGCAAGCCCCATTGTTCGTTGAGACGCAGTAATGTAAATTGTTAGTTACCGAGAATGTTTTCTCAACGGTGTTGTTTTCATCGAATTGATGAATAAGGGATAAGACGTTCCCCGCAAAGATCAATACCTTTTCATTTGTGCCGTCACCAAATCCCGCGACAGATTGAAATGGATAAATAGAGTTGACCCGACCCGACACGTTCATCACATGCCGACATCCACGGCGCTTCGCTATGATTCCTTGGTCGTCAAGGTCGATGTTCGCGCAGTCCTCAAGATAATGCGGATCTTTCTCTGTGATATCCGGAAGAGTATTAAGCCCCTTCCATCCCTTGAGTTCAAATGTCAGAAACGGAACAGACGCAGGCATTATTAATCCTCTGTGATGGTTACGGAACCAGTATCAAAACTCGGAGTCACGCCTACGCCAACCGCAAGTTGCGATGCAAGTGCTCCAGAGTAAAGCAATGTCCCCGCACCGCTGAAGCTCGTTCCTATCCCCATATAGGTGACAGGAGAAGCCGCTCCCGCTGTTCCGAGAGGGAAATTAATAGAGGCGAGGTTCACGCAAGCGGTCGTACTGGAAGTTGTCCACGCGGAAGTGCTCCGCGAGATCGTCACACGGGTATAACTCCCATATGTGGATTCGCTTGTGCTTTGGTCGCCCGTTTCTCCGGGGTCGGCAGCATGAAGAGACGCGAACAAATTCGCCGCCGCATTCCACGAGGGAGAAACCCCTTGGAAAACAAACTTCAAAAGATCAAGTTCAGATGTATTGGTCTTGCTCATTTCTTATCTCCCGATTCTCCGTGTATAACGGCGTGAAAGTTGCGACACTCCCAATCTTGGTGAACCCGGCAGGCTGACCAATGATGCCCCGGAAACCTGTCTCGCGGTCGCAAACAATAACCCGACGCCGGAAAGTAGCGCAGTGCCTTTAACGGTTCCGGAAACTTTTCCAGTGGCATTCAGCAATCCTATTCCAGCGAAGGTAGCTGCGATTCTGCCTCTTCCCCGGATTGATCCAACCAGAAGCCCTATGCCTTGACTCGTTCCAGCAAGTATCCCCCGGCCCGAGATTGATCCGACTATCGCGCCCACGCCATTAATCGTCGATGATTGGTGGGTCACTCCCCGGATAGAAGCACTGAGTTGTCCCGCCCCACTGCAAGAGACGGCGAGGGAACTCCTACCTCGCACAGACGCAACCAGAAAACTTGAGGCTTGCAATAGAGAGTAAACTTTCCCCGACGACCCCGAACTAGCGTCATGGATGTTCGCATTGAGCGTACCCACGCCAGCCGAAATAGAGGATATCCTGCCCCATCCCCGAATACTTCCTGCAAGCGTTCCAGCTCCCGCAGCGGTCGCGGTCATCCTCCCATATCCCCGGATGCTTCCTACCTCTTGCCCCTGTCCCGCAATCGACACCGACATCCGGCCCGTGCCCCTTATGCTTCCTGCCAATGCTCCGGAACCCGTCAGGATTGCGCTGATTGATCCGGACACAGCCGCAGCACTCTTGGTGAAGTCCCACCAATCCTGCCAAGGAACAAGATTTATGGATGAGTCAAATGTCGTTCTAGTCGTCAGCCTAATCAGGTTGACCTTAAAGCCAGCCCGATAGCACCATGCCGACATGAACCGGTAGCGGCCTCTTCCAGCCATTTTATCCTTGCGTGACTATCATGTGTCCGTTGATAGCGGTTGCCGTTGTCGTGTTCGGAATAAAAACAAGAAACGGGACGGTATTATCAAATAGCCTAACAAATCCGCCCGTAATCAAATCTATCGCATTCCCTTGTTGCGCCTGTAGCTCTAGTCGGGCCAGAACTCGATAAAGCACAACCGTCATAGTGCCGGAGGACCATGAGGCGCTTAATTGCACCGCCTCAGCTTTCTGCACCCCGGTGTCTCCCACCATTAACCCAATTGGATAGAACGTGCCTAGCGCCGAAGACGCCACAGTAGGAACAACATTAGATGCTGTTCTTCCTGTAGTCCCTGCCGCATTCGTATAGGTGAACGTAATCGTAGGAGTGCCTGCACCCGTGCTTGAAGAAATTTCAAGTGCCGCATAGACCCCGACACCCAAGGTCGAACCACTGACATCTCTCGCAGGTAGCCCTACTGCTCCCGTAAATGTCTGTGTCGTAGTTTGGGTGATAGTCATGCCACTGTTATGCCACAACCTATCACAGAGAAGTAGCGTTCCAGCTATGGTTGCCTGCGCCTGAAACCGCGCAAGGTAAGTTAGCCCAGAAGCCGGATTACCGAAAGGAATTTGTCCGCCATAACTTGTCAGTGCGGCTCCGGCAATTCCGGGTGTTGGCGCGACTCCAGCTTCAGGTATTCCCGCAAGGTAAAGCAAGGACGCGGGCCGTCCCGCTACCAACGTAGGGGTGGCAGTCTTGATAAACTCTCTTGGGTATTGCATCCCCGCAAGTGCGCCGTCCATCGTCGAGATTGTCATTTGTTCACCTTCGTTTTTTTCGGCTTATGCTTTTCTTTATCATGTCCGTGAACTTTTTCATCCTTGGAGTCTCCAGAATTTCTATCCGCTTCTCCAGATAGTTCACGCGCCACATAAGCCATTTGATAGCGTCGTCGTGCTGGTCTAGTTTATTGTTGCTTGCTTGCCCCTGAAGTCCGAGAAAAGTAAATCCTGCGGCGGATTGCTTCCCTTGCCGGATGTTCGTAACTCCAACCATTATTCACCCCTGAGATATGACGCGGCAACAAATGAGTCGGACGCCACAGGAACAAACTTCATAGCTGCCACAATATCTCTGCCTGTCACTTCCCAAACGGTGTCCTTCTTCATCAACATAGATCCGTCTACCCCTGTTTGATTCGGAGTTGTCCCATCCCACTTCATGCGGACATCCGCCGTCTCAATTGTTATAATCGCCGCCACGACGTTATTGGATGGGGCCGGGAGGGAAACCCCTAGAGTCCCTGATATTGTGACTCCTACGTTTGTAGAAGGCCCAAGGACTATATGTGATTGCATTACGCCGTCCCTCCAGTATGAACGGGTACACTGGGCACTTCTCCCTCAAAGATCACATTGATGTAGGCGTCAGAAGCCGATGCGCGACAGAGACGCATGGATACCATGGCGTCAACGCCTTCAATCAGGTGATAGGGATTTGCAATTGTATTCTGAAACAGGATCAGGCCCCCGCCGATTGTCGGAGTCGCGCAATAAGTGGTTGAAGTGGTCGCATTGAACTTCACCCGAACATCGGCGCTCTCCACCTGAATCTTACAGCGCATGGCCCCTTCCGGAATGGTCGGAAGAGTTGTTATCGTGTTGGTGATCGTTTTTTTGTAAACTTCATCAATCGGTTTGAAAACTAAAT
>DPLS01000285.1:0-1965 GCA_003541875.1 Bacteroidota bacterium
CTGAAACAACTCAATAAGACTAACAAGAGAGAGGTTACCATGTGGAATATCTAGAGTGTGGGCAATAAAGATTATCAATGATCGTCATCGTCTTGCGGATGTGGCGAAGTTCAAGTTGCTCTTTTGGTTTCGAGAGAATCATTTGCTCACCGTTTGAATCTCCGCCGTATTGCTAAGACGGTCAAAGTTGAAAATGCTGCTATCAGTATGTACTCAGGGATGAGAATAAGCCGGGTGCAAATTGAAGGTGAGTAGAGGGCAGAGATCTCTTTTGAGGGTAAAGTACTGAGCAAGTTGTACTTCAAAACCTCTACATAGTCAAAGAATAATCTTAGCAACGACGGAAAGGACCGAGCAAGGTCATAGTCTATCTGGGGTTTGTCTAGTCCTGTAAATAGAATTAGGGCAGAGAATATCAAGATGGTGAATGTCAAAGACAGGAGACCGTTGAGCCAGTATAGACCGTATCCGGAAACCCGTCTGTAAAGAAACCTCCAAGAAAGGTATCTTGTCCTAAGGCTTCCCGGGTAGCATCGGAGCATTTCCATTTCACGGAAATAGAAGTCATCTGCTGGACCAAAGAACCGATTATTGTCATAGTTCTGCTTTAATTCCCGATATGCTGTTTGAAGAAGATCGAACTCTTGCGGGGGAGCATTGGTGCCTTCTCTTTCCAACAGCAGCTGATCATACAAGACAATATTGTCTCGAAAAGAGAACTTAGATCGTTTGTGAGGCCAATGAACAGCAACGAACCTCAATTCACTCAGGTCAGTACCTCGAAGTTCGACCTTTTCGAACGTCACATGTTTGAATTGGAACTCGCGAGCTTTTCGTATAGTAACATACTTGAACCCAGTTTCTCCCTCAAAAACAAGTCCACCCAACGAATCTCGTGAACCTTCAAATATCGTGGTATCCTCAAAGACAGCCTTGTTGAAAATTGTCTGACCCTTGAAGGCACACTTGGAGAATAAAGTCGTTCTCGCAGAAAACCTACATCCCCCAAAAGATGTATACCCCTTGAATGTGCATTCAATGAACATAGTCGATTCGCCGGTGAAAGTCGACCCAGAGAAATCAACCTCCCCTTCAAACGTACACCTTATGAATCGGATTTGGAGGTTGCTGTTCGCAAGCGACAAAGACTCGTGAAAAATCTCATCCCGATGTAGATTCATCTGATTCCGTGAGACAATTAGCGAGGTAGGTGTCTCTTCAACTCAGCCAGCTTCTGCAGCGCCTCAATCGGTGTTATCTTGTCCACATCAATCTTCTTCAACTCTTCACGCAGCACATCATCCTTCATTTCAAAGAGCGTCATTTGAATTTCCGGCGGTATAACTCGCCCTTTGACTTTCCTCTTCACGGTGTCAGCTTCTCCGTGAACCGTAAGCTCTGACTCTTCAAGGTTCTTCAGAATTTTTTTGGCCCGCTCTGTGACTTCCTCGGGAAGTCCAGCCATCTGTGCGACCTGGATGCCGTAGGAATGGTCGGCGAATCCCGGAGTGACTTTGTGGAGGAAAACCACCTTGTCGCCGTATTCCCGCACCTCAACCTTGTAGTTCTTAATACGTGGGAAGAGGTCGGCAAGTTCGTTCAGCTCATGATAATGGGTGGCGAAGAGCGTACGTGCGCCCACACGCTCGTGAAGATATTCCGTCAGTGACCACGCGATGCTAATTCCATCGAATGTGCTTGTCCCTCGTCCAACTTCATCCAAAAGGATCAGGCTTCTCTTCGTTGCGGTATTGACAATATGGGCTGCCTCGTGCATCTCAACAAGGAATGTACTCTCACCCGAGGCAATGTTATCGCTCGCTCCTACACGGGTGAAAATCTTGTCGACTATGCCAACCACCGCCTTCTTTGCGGGCACAAAGCTCCCGATCTGTGCAAGCAACACAATCAACCCAGTTTGTCGCAGGTAGCTCGACTTCCCGCTCATGTTCGGGCCGGTGATGA
>DPLS01000285.1:2267-3928 GCA_003541875.1 Bacteroidota bacterium
AGAAGTTGTTCGATCACCGGATGCCTGCCGTCAACAATCTCGAGAGCGGTTGTATCATCAACCTCAGGACAGACGTAGTCGTACCCCGATGCTGCGGTAGCGAGTGAAAGGAAGCAATCGAGTTCGGCAATCAACCGGGCATTCTGTTGGATGGTTTCGGCATGTTCAGCGACCTTCAGGCGTACATCATTGTAAAGCTGCGTCTCCAATGCGAGTATCTTCTCTTCGGCATGGAGAATCTTCTCTTCGTACTCCTTCAAGTCAGGCGTGATGAACCGCTCCGCGTTCGTCAGCGTCTGCTTGCGGATGTAGTCAGAGGGGATTTTGTCCTTGTGTGTATGCGTAACCTCGATGTAGTATCCGAAGACGTTGTTGAATCCAACCTTCAGCGATGAAATACCTGTGCGCTCCCTCTCCGTTTTCTGGAGCTCGGCAATCCAGCTTTTGCCGCTGAAAGCAAGGCCGCGCAATTCATCAAGCTCATCATTGAATCCTTTTCTGATCACACCGCCGTCAGGTAATGCCATCGGCGGATCCGGCTCGATAGCTGAATCGATGAGTGTGACAATCTCTTGAAGAGGCGAGAGTCCACTTCTGATCGACGAGAGAGCCTCTGACGAGAAGACAGTGACAGCGGATTTCACGTTATTGATTTCGGAGAGGATGGCCTTCAGAGCATTCATTTCGCGGGGATTTGCCCGTCCCGTGCAGATTTTTGTGTTGAGTCGCTCGAGATCACCGATGTGTGAGAGAATTTCGGACGCACTCTTTCGCACGTCCGAGTGTTGGATGACCTCGGCGACGGCTGCCAGCCGGCGTTTGATCGGTTCGAGTGCATTCAGGGGCTGATTGATCCACCGCTTGAGTAGCCGGCTGCCCATCGGCGTGAGCGTCTTGTCGAGAACGGCAAAGAGCGTTCCCTCGTTCGTTCCTGCGATGGAAGAGGTGATCTCGAGATTCCGCTTGGTTGACGGATCGAGAACAATATAGTCCCGTACATCATGTCGCGCCAGTTTCTTGATGTGCAGAAGATTCGCCTTCTGCATCTCCTGCAGGTAGTTCATGATGGCGCCTGCGGCGATGACTCCTTGTCGTTGCTCCTCAACTCCGTAGCCCTTCAGAGATTGCGTTTTGAAGTGAGTGACGAGCAACTCGTAGGCGTAGTCGAAGTTGAACACCCAATCGTCCACCTTTGTGAAAAGGCCTTTGTACGAACCCTTGAGGAGCTGCTGGATCGTTGTCAGGTCGCGCCGCTGCACAAGGATTTCCGATGGTGCGTGCGCACCGACCTGTTCGGCGAGCTGCTTGAGCGGGAATTCGCTGGTGTTGAATTCGGCTGTTGAGACGTCGACAAAGGCCAGCCCGACCATGTCCTGAGCCCCGGCAATCGCCGACGGGAGCGCAACGGCTGCAAGATAGTTGTTCTGCTTCTGATCGAGCACCTTATCCGAGAATGCAACACCCGGTGTGACGACCTCGACGACATCACGCTTGACAATCCCTTTGGCAAACCTGGGATCTTCGAGCTGCTCGCATACCGCAACCCGGTGCCCTGCCTTCAGGAGTTTTGGGAGGTAGGATTCGAGCGCGTGATGAGGAAAGCCGGCAAGTGGAATTTCTCCCGCGGCGCCGTTCCCCCGCTTGGTGAGTGTAATGCCAAG
>DPLS01000285.1:4253-8689 GCA_003541875.1 Bacteroidota bacterium
AGGAGTATCGTGTCCGGATACTTCGCCTTTACCTGGGCATACTGTCGCATGAGAGGAGTTGACATGGAGAGCAATACAAAAGGTCATGATGCAAAGAGATTGGAGCGCACAGCCAATTAACGGAAATCTCGTCCGAAAATCAATGAATCCAGTGTCACATCGCTTGTTGAAAGAGACGGAAGTCTTCGTTATCATTATACGACACTATCATGGCAGGCATGGGTTTCTTGCCGAATTCGAACACTCATCTTGTGTGCCTGCCAGGGGGCCCAACCGATCTTTTACACTGGAGAATTCCATGAGCCGACGCAGTAGCGCGTTTCTCGGCGTTGCTATCTTTCTTTCGACGTTGTCTGTTGAAGTGATGTTGTATAAGCCCACTGAAGATTGTAAGCGAGAGCGGATCTCTGAGGCGATGAGGGCGCTCGATTTTTGGACGGCCTCGCGTACCTATCCCGACGCTGAAATTCCGGCGGATCGATATTTCAAAGCCTATCTCGACGTGAGAGAAATGAGGAGCGAGACAGACGCGCTCGTGTCTGTTCCGGCGCCGTGGACTTCGATAGGGCCCACGAACTTTGCCGGAAGGACTCTCGCCATTGCGATTAATCCCCGCAATCCAAATACGATCTACATTGGAACAGCGGCAGGCGGCCTATGGTGTTCGCACACTGGCGGACTCGGCGCAGATTGGCAGCGTGTGGCTACGGGCTTTCCCGTCCTCGGCGTGAATGCCATCGCCATACAGGCCACCGATACAAGCACGATCTATGTCGGGACCGGAGAAGTGTATCGATATTGTTGCGCGATAGGGGGTCTGGTTCTTCGAGAAACCCGTGGGAGCTACGGCTTGGGAATCTTGAAAACCACGAATAGCGGTGCAACGTGGACGAAGAGTCTCGACTGGACGTGCAACCAACGGCGTGGTGTAGAGTGCATTAGAATCAATCCTCTTAATCCGTTCACGGTCTTTGCCGCAACATCAGAAGGTGTTTACCGATCCACGGACGGGGGTGCAACGTGGCTCCTTGTGTTGAATGCTCTTATGGCCCAGGACATTGCAATCAATCCAGTGGACACAACCCTGGTCCTTGCAACGTGCGGCAATTTCGCTTCGACGGGAAGGGGAGTCTATCGCTCGACAAATGGGGGTGTGAGCTTCGCCGTGATTGGGGGCCTGCCGAGCTTCACAGGCAAAGCAATGCTTGAAATGTATGGAGCAAATCCGCGGAGAGTGTACCTGAGCCTTGCCGACACTGCAGTGGGATTGAGCTCATATGGAACCGGGAGTTTGCGGAGATCAACAAACTTCGGAGAGACGTGGACAGTGGTAAGTAATGAAGCGGTGTACGGTGTGCAAGGGTGGTATTCACAATTCGTTGCCGTTCATCCAACAGATTCCATGCAAGTTGTTCGCGGGACGATGTACCTTTACAAATCCACCAATGGTGGTGTCTCATCCTACGAGTTTCCTTACCTCTCTTCTCCCTGGGCTGATTATCATAGCTACGCACACCATCCCACCAACCCCAACATCCTTTACATTGTTGACGATGGGGGCGTTTGGCGGTCAACGAACTTCGGTACCACGTATCAGAGTGTGAACGGTGGACTGCTGACCTCGCAGTTCTACAATGGGTTCTCCTGCTCGGCGCAGGATTCCAACCGCGCCTTGGGGCAGGTTCAGGATCATTTTGGCTGGATGTACATGGGTTCAGCAGCGTGGCCCTCCGGCGCGGTGGATGAGGCTGGCTGGACTGCGATCAATCAATCAAATGATATGTTGATGTACGCGGTTGAACGGGACGGCGATTCGCTTTACAGGTCCACCAACCGCGGCATGTCGTTTTTTGTTTCGATGTCCGGGGTTCCCCCCTACACCACAGGGGCGTGGAATTCGCCGCTGGTGATTTCGAAGTCCAACCCGAACTACCTGTATTTTGGGCGGGCGATCATCTACAGATCGACCAATGCGGGAGCATACTGGTACGCCACAAATGGTGGGGCTTCGCTGGACGGCAACCCTGCGCTCTCGATGGCGGTGTCGGCAACAAGTCAGGACACCGTGTTCGTTGGCACGGCTCCCGGCTCGGGACGCCCCCACATTTTTCGGACGACGAATGCTGGGACAAGCTGGACGAATGTCACCGGCGATCTCCCGAACCGCTATCCGGTCGACATTGCTATTGACCCAATAGACTCGAGGATTGTTTACGTTGCATTTGGTGGCTTTGATACAACGCGGCTGGCAAAGTCGACCAACGCGGGCCTCACATGGACGCACATCAACAGCCCCCTCCCCAACGTTCCGACCACTGCTGTGGCTATTGATCCATTCAATACAAACCACGTGTACGTTGGAAACGATCTTGGTGTGTTTGTTTCGGCTGATGCCGGCTCAACCTGGGCAAGTTTCAATGATGGGCTCTTCGAGGCAGTGATGGTGGGGGACCTGGTGATTTCACCATCCAACAGATCAATCAAGCTTGCTACCCACAGCAATGGGGTGTTCACAAGGAAGCTGTTGTCGAGTTTGCCGACGGGTGTTGAGGAAGAACGCCGAAGTCTACCGGATTGGTTTATGTTACATCAGAACTTCCCGAATCCTTTCAATCCGACGACACACATTCCCTATTCACTCTCAAGGAGCGGACGCGTAGCGCTGAAGGTGTTTGATATTGCAGGCAGAGGGGTTGTGACACTTGTTGATCAAAGCCAGACCGCTGGGTTGCACATCGCCGAATTTGAAGCAACAAGTCTGGCGTCCGGCGTCTACGTTTATCGGTTGGAGGTGGAGGGACGCGTGATTGCCTGCAGAAAAGCGTTGTTGTTGCGATAGGATTGTTGGCCTCAAACGCTACCTCGAAACTGCAGACAAAGAGATTCTGCAGATCCCCGTCGCGCCACCATTTCGAATGGTAATTCTTGGACACCGTTGTATGAGAAGGCGGTGTTCGTTATCATTCTAATGAGTTGCCAGCTAGCTTAGTAGTCTCTTCGAGATAGGAGGATACCATGCGCCAAACATGGAATGCACTTTTCGGCATAAGTGTGTTCATCGCAGCGTTCATTGCTGGCGTGAATAGCCATGATCCCGTTGATGCTCACGAACGGGATTCTCCATCGGATGCATTGCGCGCGCTGGATTTGTGGACGGCCTCGCGTGCATATCCCGATGCTGATATTCCAGCAGACCGGTACTTCAGAGCCTATCTTGATGCGAGGGAAATGAGGAGAGAGACAAACGCCCTTGCGTTTGCTCCAGCGCCGTGGTCGTCGATAGGACCGATAAACTTTGCGGGCAGAACAATCAGCGTGGCGATTAATCCTCTTGATCCAAACATAATCTACATAGGAACCGCGGGTGGCGGTCTGTGGCGTTCACGCACCGGCGGACTTGGCGCGGATTGGCAGCGTGTTTCCACGGGCTTTCCCGTTCTCGGCGTCAATGCAATCACCATACAAGCTACTGATACCAATACCATGTACATCGGAACAGGAGAGGTCTACCGTTATGATGGCTCGACGGGTGGCATCGTGATTCGTGCGAGTCGAGGGAGCTACGGCCTGGGAATCCTGAAGACCACGAACAGTGGTGCAACATGGACGAAGAGTCTCGACTGGACGTACAACCAGAAACGCGGCGTTCAGATGATCAGGATCAATCCTCTAAACCCGCGAACTGTGCTGGCAGCAACTTCGGATGGTGTGTACCGATCGACGAATGCTGGCGGCCCCTGGACACAGGTTCTGAGTGCTCTGCTGGCTCAAGATATTGCCATCAACCCTGCCGACACAACCAAGGTGCTGGCAACGTGTGGCAACTTCGCCTCAACGGGAACGGGTGTCTATCGTTCGACGGATGGCGGCACGAGTTTTTCACTAGTTGCCGGGCTGCCTGCTTTCACAGGAAAGGGAATGCTTGAGATCTACAGCGCGAATCCGTGGAGTGTGTATGCAAACCTTGCTGACACTGCAATTGGTTCAAGCACAACCGGCACAGGCAGTCTCTGGAAATCCACAGACTTTGGCGTAGCCTGGACTTTGGTTAGTAATCAGGCATTGTTCGGCGTTCAAGGATGGTACTCCCAATTTGTTGCTGTTCATCCGACCGATTCCACGCAAATTGTGCGCGGCGCGCAGGGCTTGTTCAAGTCCACGAACGGTGGCGTCTCCTACACACAGATCTCTGATATCAACGTTCCTTGGGCCGACTATCACTACTACGCGCATCATCCCACCAATCCCAACATTCTCTATATCGTTGATGACGGAGGAGTATGGCGGTCAACCAACTTTGGCAGTAGCTATCAGAGCGCTAATGCAGGACTGCTCACGTTTCAGTTTTACAACGGCTTCTCCAATTCGTCGACGGATTCGCTCCTGGCCGTAGGTCAAGTGCAGGATCATTTTGGATTTGTTTATAGAGGATCGCC
>DPLS01000064.1 GCA_003541875.1 Bacteroidota bacterium
GAGGGAGCCGAGATGGCGAAGTTGGCGAAGAACGGTTCCGATGCAAACAACGCGGCGGTGAAACTGGCGCGTGCGTATACGGGGAGGGATCTGGTGGCTATTTGCGGCGACCACCCGTTTTTCTCGGTCGATGATTGGTTTATTGGAACCACGGCGATGGCTGCCGGGATTCCGAAGGCGATTCGGGAAATGACTCTGAAATTCAATTACAACAACATCGCCAGCCTGAAGAAGCTCTTCGATGATCATCCGAATCAGATCGCGGCAGTGATTCTGGAACCGGAGAAAGAACGGGAACCGCTCAACAACTTTCTGCAAGAAGTTCAACGGTTTTGCAAAGAGAATGGAGCAGTCTTCATCCTCGACGAAATGATCACCGGTTTCCGTTGGCACAATGGGGGAGCGCAGCACTACTACAACATCATTCCCGACCTCTCAACATTTGGCAAAGCGCTGGGCAACGGATTTGCCATTGCGGCGATCGTTGGGAAACGAGACATCATGAAGCTGGGAGGAATGGATCATGATAAGGAGCGGGTGTTTCTTGTCTCGACAACACATGGAGCGGAAACGCACGGTCTCGCCGCTGCGATTGAAACCATGAATGTTTACCGCCGCGAACCTGTCATTGAAACGCTCTGGGGGAGGGGTGAGCGGCTCGCTCGCGGATTCACAAAGTCTGTTGAGGAGTTTCACCTTCAGGAATACATGTCTATCATGGGGAAACCCTGCTGTTTGGTGTATGGCACCAGGGATCAGGAGAAAAAGCCGTCACAGCCGTTCCGTACCTTGTTTATCGATGAGATCATGAAGCGCGGGATTCTGGCCTCCTCACTTGTCGTCAGCTACTCCCATTCCGAATCTGACATCGACCGTACCAACGAAGCCATCCACGAGGCGATGCACGTCTATCGCAAAGCTCTCGATGAAGGAGTCGAGAAGTACCTCGTCGGTCGACCAGTGAAACCCGTTTTCAGAAAATACAACTGAACGATGGACTCAGGACAGTGAAAACAATTGCTCTCTTCGGGTATTACGGCGTCGGGAATCTCGGCGATGAGGCTGTGGTCGAAACACTGGTTGAGAACATCAAAACGCGATGTCCAGATGCGAAGTTGTATGGCATCTCTCTCAATCCCGATGACACTCGCAGACGTCATGGCATAGAAGCGTTTCCTATCCGCAGGATGTATTTCGCCCGGACTGGCGAAGACACCTCCTGGTGGGGCAAGCTGCAGACGGTTTCCCTGATCCGCAAAATCACACGCGTCATTTCAATTCTGTTTGTGAAGATCCCGGCCGAGATATTGTTCCTGATCAGATCGTATACATCGCTGCGCGGCATTGATATTCTCGTGGTGGCCGGGTCGGGAGGCATCTACGATTGGTGGTACGGACCGTGGAGTCATCCGTTAACACACTTCAAGTGGGCGCTGCTTGCAAAGGCGTCGGGGACGCAGATGGTGTATATGAGTGTTGGTGCCGGCCCTATCAATACAAAGCTGGGCAAATTCTTTCTGAAGTTTGCTCTTGGCGCAGCACGGTACAGGTCGTTTAGAGATGAAGCGTCCCGGCAGCTCGTCACACGAATCGGAACGCGGGGGGAACACCATGTGTATCCTGACATGGCATTTGGCATAACGGTGAAGAAGAAGGAACTCTCCAACGCGCAGAACACATCGAGGCTCGTTGGCATTAACCCCGTTCCCTTTTTCCATTCGAGCTGGGCCACTATGCTCGGGACAAGCGAGGCGAAATACGAAGGATACGTAAACACAATCGCCGGCTTCATCGCGTGGCTTCTCGAAGGGGGCCACCGGGTTGCTTTCTTCCACAGCCAGACAGGGGATGAGTTTCTTGACGCCGACATTATGAAGGCATTCCATGCCAGACAAGGAACCTCTTCTGATCCGAGAATCACACAATATTCAGCCACCACGTTCGACGTGCTTCTCAAGCAGATCTCCGGATTGGACATCGTGGTTGCGTCGCGATTCCATGCCGTTCTGTTTTCCTATATTGCGCACAAGCCAGTACTTGGCATATCGTATCACCAGAAGATCGACGATCTTATGTCGGATTTTGGCCAAACAGCCTGCACTGTGCAGATTGAACATCTTGCTCTCGATGATCTCACGAAGCGATTCGCAACTCTCGAAGAGAGTATTTCGCTTGGTAATTGGAACATAAGCGAGGGCATCCTGGAGAAATACCGCCCGGCATTGGATGAGCAGTACGACAGGCTGTTTGGCAAGCGAAGTCTGACAATGTGACTTCGTGAAGCATGGGGCCGAAGGTTCGATCAAGTTCCTACGATTCAATGCCTGCGCATCGGCAGAGTTCTATTCTACAATAACTGACACCGTTCATGAACAAATTTCCTCTTGAGGCAAACGCGCGCGATAAGTACCTTCGTGTCGTGTTTCTAACCGTATCCTACGTTGCCATTGCATCGCTCGTTTCATTTTTCTTTGTGAACTACCACTTCAACGTCCACGACCATGCGGATTTTTCCGACATGGTGGCGGGTCGTGCATACAAGCCCTACGTCAACAGGATGCTTGTGCCGGCTATCGTCAGGTTCATATCATCTGTAACGCCCGGAGAAGTCAAGGATTCTGTGGAGGCCGGGCTTCGGGCAAACAACATTCTACAATCCCACCTGAGAACACCAAATACCTTTGAGCTACTCGTGTGGCTTCCCATCATGTTCGCTTCCTTCCTGGGGCTGCCCCTGCTCTTGCGTTCAGCGATCAGGATTTTCTATGATGTCCCCTCCATTGTGTCGGACGTGGCACCAGTCTTCGGGATGCTTGCATTGACATTGTTCATGGTAACGTATGATCATTACATATACGACCCTGCAACATTGCTCCTGTTCACGAGCGGCGTCGTTCTCATTGCGTCGCGAAGAAACACACTCTTCTATTGTATCTTCCTTCTGGCTAGCGTGAACAAAGAGACGTCGATCTTGCTCATCGGGTTGTTTGTGCTGTGCAATGTTCGTCAGATGCGTTTGTCTATCGTGGCTGCCCATGCCTCCGTGCAATGTGCTATCTGGCTGGTTGTGAAGCTCGGGATCACGTTTGCTCATCAAGGCAATCCCGGATCTGTGGCGGAGTTCCATTTGTACAATCACACACTCATTCTCCTCTCTCATTGGAAGCAAGTTGCCTATTTCATTGTCGCCGTTTTCTTCTTCGGAGTATTTGTCGGTCATGGCTGGAAGGCAAAGCCGCGTTTTCTACGTGAGGGGTTTCTGCTTGTCGCAGGTGCGCAAATCCTCCTGGCAGTGCTTTTCGGTTTCATTGAAGAGATTCGGGCATACTACGAGAGCTTCCCACTCCTCTTCTTGCTTGCGGTGCCTACGATTGTGCAGCTTGTAGGTGTTGAATCGATGGTCGCCGGCGCGGATAGAACTAACCGGGTTGTCTCAAAGTGAGGAACAGTCGGTCCGTAGCCGGTGGCAGATTGCCAATGTTGGCTTCGGGTATGCACCCAATCGATCCGTATGTTCTGGCGTGCGTTTGTGAATATGCAGTAGATTTGTCTCATGGCGATGTTCATAAGTAGATATGTTTCCGTGCTGCTCCCTGTTCTTGCCTTTGGTCAGGCAACCGGTCCTTTGCGGGTATCCG
>DPLS01000143.1:0-5537 GCA_003541875.1 Bacteroidota bacterium
GCCGAAATCGAAAGAGAGGTGATGCGCTGTTGCAGACCCTGTACATCAACCTTCACAGTCACCTTTGGCTCTTCCTTCTTCTTGTCTTTCTCCTCGTCCTTCTTAACGCTTTCCTTCTCTTCTTTGATCTTTACCTCGTCACTCTTTGGCGCAAATGGGGACTTGGTGTCCTTTGCCAGTGCCACAAGATAGATTCCGGAGAGGTCATTGAAATTGGCATTCAGCTCAAGATTGTTGAACGTCGGGCTGAAGGTCCGGTCAGACACGAAGAACAGGAACTTGCCATCCGAACTGAACGCAGGCTGGGCGGAATCAAACCATCCGTCAGTAACTTCGTATGTCTCCTTGCCATCAACGGAGTAGAGTTGCACCGTCGTCATTCGCTTTTCTTCCGGTTTGGCATAGGCGATCCACTTGCTGTCTGGCGACCAGTTGTAGTCGGTGATCTCCCATGCAGTGGCCTGTGCTACAGTGGTGACGGACTTCGCTTCGACATCGACATATTGGAGCCTGAGTTTCTTGTCCCCCCACAGGATCTTCTTGCTGTCTGGCGACCAGAGGATTTGATATTTGTATGTATCTCCGTTCTTGGTCAGTTGTGTGGGTGCACTGCTTCCATCTTGCGGCTCAATCCACACCTCATCTTCACCCGACGCGTCACTGATATACGCAATCCATTTCCCATCGGGGGACCACTTGGAGTTTCGTTCATGAACGCCCGGTGTGTTGGTGATATTCCGGGTGTTGCCGTATTTCGCAGGGACGGTGAACACGTCGCCTCGTGCTCCAAAGAGCGCGCGGTTCCCATCTGGGGCGATCTCAAAATTGGTGACCTCCTTGCTCACATCCTTCAGCCCTCCGCGGCCGATGGCAAAATCCTCTTGTATGGAGATCGGAACTTTAGCGGCCTGCTCTGTTGCCAGGTCGAGTTTGTAGATGTAGCCGCCGTTCTCAAACACGACGGCGTTGTTCCCGAGCGAAGGGAATTTCACGTCAAACTCAGCGAAATTCGTCAGTTGCTTTGTTTCTTTTGTCCCGAGGTCATACACAAACAGGTTCATCTTCTTGTTGTCATCGCGATCGGAGGCAAAATAGATCTTGTTACCGTTCCACATCGGGATGATGTCCTGTGCGGGGTTATTAGTGACGTTGGTGATGGTCTTCTTCTCGAAATCGTAGATCCAGACCTCGTCAGCCTGTCCGCCGCGATAGCGCTTCCACGTGCGGAACTCGCGGAAGACACGGTTGTATGCCATCTGCTTCTTGTCGGAGGAGAAGGAGCAGAAGCCGCCACGCGGCAACGGGAGTTGCTCTGGAATTCCACCGTCGACATTGGCGAGGAAGAGCTGTCCAATAAAATCATTGTGCTCAATTCGGCGCGAACGGTAGACGATAGTCTTGTCATCCCGCCACGTCATGACGATGTTGTTCGGTCCCATCCGGTCCGAGACGTCATCACGACCGAGCGTTGCCGTATAGGTGAGTCGCTTTGGTATACCACCCTCGGCAGGCATAAGGTAGACTTCGGTGTTGCCGTCATACTGTCCCGTGAAAGCGATCCACTTCCCATCAGGGGAGAAGCGGGCAAACATTTCGTAGCCCACATCGTTGGTCAGTTTTCGTGCAACGCCGCCGGTCGCGGACACGGTATACAAGTCGCCGGCATACGAGAAGACGATCTGGTTGTCGTGGATCGCAGGGAAGCGCAACAGGCGCGTGTCTTGCTGTGCCATCAGCGATGGCGCGACAACGCATGCGAGAAACAAGAGAGACCGGAGAAGCCTCATGGGGAATCCTTTCTGGAAGTTGGAACGGGAGTGATGGAGCATGATTCTTGTACGGAAAATCGGTTTGTAGGATTCAACCTAACAAGAAAGCCTCTGCAAAACAACCATTCCGTCCCAATTTGTGGCGTTACTCATTCTTGTTCTGTGGTTCCTCCGAGTGAAGTTGCATGTGCGGCGCCTTCTGGCGCCGCCGTGCATTGATTTCGCGTTACATACCAAGCAGGTATTTGAGCAAAAGAAGGGCAAGCACTGTTCCAGCCATAAACATGATGATGTTAAGGGCGGCCCGCTTCCCGGACATATACTCTTGTTGTTCCTTTTCCATGTGTAGTCTCCTAAAGAAAGTACTTGCGAATGATTTCAATGATGACGTATGCGACGATCCCGATGACAAAAAGGGGCGCAATGACGCCCATGATCTTGTCGATCCTCGGCAAACTCCATGAGTTGGTGCAAAGCACTACGCTCAGCCTAACGGCTGGCGATTGAGAGCGTTGGAAAGAGAGCTATGACGAGGTGGTGAGCGATGCTGTTTTGGTGAGTGAAATGCAGAACTGCAATAGTTCTGTCGTCTCAGTATAAGGCTCGCTGTAGCGGGTGGGCTTGGTGAATGATGAGATGGAACGCACAAGCATGGTCTGGAAAGATGGAGCTATCTGCTGTGACGCCGTCTTCACCTTCACACCTGCAGGAGCATCCAGCGGATTTTTGATCGAAGTAATCGTTTGGATGTTTTCTTTGGATGGCGAAGGAGTAGCTTGTGGAGGTGTCAGCCAGACACTGCAGACGATCACGAAAGAGAGGATGAGCCGGATTACTATGTGGAGTTGGTTGGCCATTGCAGTCTTAAGGTGGAGGGTTTGGTACTTAGAGGCAAGCTGGGGCCAACTCTTGCCGCATCTTCAGGCATATTGCGCTTGAGAATCACCCCGAAGGGGTAACATAACACGAAGGTTGTGGTGCAACCCCAACCCGACAAGCAACGAAACATCTAACAAGCAACCCTGTCACAAAGTGATGACTTCGCCAAAAGGGTGACATCTCCTTGAAATATATCTCTATATGGTGCAAAAGCAACGCCAAAACAAAACCCTCTCCGCACGAGGCAAAGAGGGTTTTGTAATGCCAAGGGGAGGTTGTACTAGGCAGTTGCCGCTTGGCCGTTGCCGCCAGTGCGTTTCTGTTCCAGGTATTTGTGAATTGCGTCGGCCGCGATCTTTCCGTCGCGCATAGCCAGAATAACGGTTGCGCCGCCGCGAGCGAGGTCACCGCCCGCGAACACGCCGGGTCTGCTTGTCATCTGCACATCATCAACAACAACAATCCCTTTCTTGCCGGTATTGAGTCCGGGTGTTGTGGACTGAACAATCGGGTTGGGTGATTGCCCCACGGCCTCGACTACGGCTTGCACCGGAAGAACGAACTCGGATCCCTTGACCGGAATCGGTTTCCTTCGTCCGGATTCATCGGGCTCGCCAAGTTCCATTCGAAGACATTCGATTCCGCATACCCAGTTATTCGCATCTCCCACGATGCGTGTGGGATTTGTAAGGAGATGGAACTCAATTCCTTCTTCCTCGGCGTGGTGAATCTCTTCAAGGCGGGCCGGCATTTCGTCACGTGACCGGCGATAGATGAGATATGCCTTATCTGCGCCGAGTCGCTTGGCTGTGCGTACTGCATCCATTGCGGTGTTTCCCCCACCAATGACAGCAACCTCGTTCCCGACGTGGACTGGTGTGTCGTATTCAGGGAAGCGATAGGCTTTCATCAGGTTCACGCGCGTGAGGAACTCATTTGCTGAGTACACACCGCTGAGGCTTTCTCCGGGGATTCCCATGAAGGTAGGCGTTCCCGCCCCGGTGCCAAGAAAGATGGCGCTGAATCCCCATTCACCAAACAACTCATCAATCGTTGCTGTCCTGCCAACAAGGAAGTTCGTATAGATCTCGACACCCAGCGCCTTTATGCGGTTCACCTCGACATCGAGAATCTTTCGCGGTAACCGAAATTCCGGAATACCGTAACGCAACACGCCGCCGGCTGCGTGCAGTGCTTCGAAGATGGTGACCTTGTATCCCATCTTTGCCAGCTCCGCCGCGCAAGTCAGACCAGATGGTCCTGCGCCGACGATCGCCACTTTCTCATCGCGGTGTTCAGTAACGACTGGCGCAACGAACAGGTCGTGTTGTATCTCATAATCGGCAACGAAGCGCTCGAGCTTTCCAATGGCGATGGATGGATGTTTCTTCCCCATCGTGCAGACTGCTTCGCATTGCTCTTCTTGCGGACACACACGCCCACAGATAGCGGGGAGATAGTTTGTCTCACGAATCTTGTTCACTGCTCCAACGTAGTCCTTTTGCATGACCAACTGCAGGAAGCTCCTGATATCAACGTTGACGGGACAGCCGGGGATACAGACCGGATCCTTGCATTCAAGGCACCGTGTTGATTCGAGCAGGGCGCGCGCTTCATCCAACCCCCAGGATACTTCCTCAAAGTTGTGTGCCCTTACCACGGCCTCTTGCTCAATCGAGGCCTGACGTGGAATCTTCATCCGCTCGGATGGCTTCAAGGGATTAATCGCACTCATGCGGCAACCTCCTTGGCCTTGCAAGCACATTCTCGTTCATATTGATTCATCGAGATCTTCTCAGCAGCAACGTATGTTCTATTTCGCATGATCAGCTCATCAAAGTCGACTCTGTGCCCATCGAACTCTGGTCCATCCACGCATGCGAACTTCATCTTCCCATCGACTGTTACGCGGCATCCACCGCACATACCGGTTCCATCCACCATCACGGCGTTGAGGCTCACGTATGTTTTCTTGCTGTAGTTCTTTGTCAGATTCGAGACGGCCTTCATCATCGGGAGCGGGCCGATTGCGTACACCGCGGTAATCTCCGGAGATGATTCGATAATCTCCTTCAACGCATCGGTCACGAATCCCTTGCGCCCGTATGAGCCATCGTCGGTTGTAACGACGATGTGGTTGGAGCAGTCCGTCATTTCGTTTTCAAGAATGACCAAATCCTTTGAGCGTGCCCCGATAACGGTGTGAACGGTATTGCCTGCGGCCTGTAACGCCTTGGTGATGGGATAGAGTTCTGCCGTTCCAACGCCACCTCCGACACACGCAACGGTCTTTCCTTCAAGGATAGGCGTTGGATTTCCCAGAGGGCCTGCAACATCGACGAGGGCATCACCTGCGTGTTTGGTGGCCATCAGCCTTGTCGTCTTTCCGATCGCCTGGACTATTAGCGTGATAGTGCCGTGTGCGTTGTCGCTGTCGACGATGGTGAGTGGTATGCGTTCGCCGTTCTCCTCAACACGAACGATGACGAAATTCCCCGGTAGCCGTTTCTTGGCAACGAAGGGGGCCTTGATCACGAACTTGGTTATGGTCGGTGCAAGAACCGATGTGTGGACGATGGGATACACTACTGCCTCCTAGATTATTAGCTCCCCTCTTCCCGACAAGAGACATGCCATCAGAGCAGGGTTTGAATCATCAAAGAATGGGGGAGATTGTTGAAAAGTGGAACACGCGGTGGGGTGTTGAAATTCTCAAATGCGATACAGGGATTGTCGGAATTGAAGCAAGCAGAGAATGAGGAGGTGCTAGCCCCTATGACATTATTCCTCGATTTCCAATCGGTAGCCAATTCCAGATTCAGTAAGAAAGAGACGCGGGTTCGACGGGTCGTCCTCCAACTTCTTTCTAAGTTGGCCGATGTATACTCT
>DPLS01000143.1:5910-8617 GCA_003541875.1 Bacteroidota bacterium
GTGAGCTTCACTATCTCATCGTTTCGTTTCACTATGCGGGCAGCAAGATCAACGGAGAGACTACCCGTGACAAACGATTCGCCCTGCTCTGTGAGCTGGCGATGGCGTAATGCTGTGCGCACACGCGCAAGTAATTCTCCACTCCGAAACGGTTTTGTCAGGTAGTCGTCGGCCCCAGCATCAAGAGCTCGCACGATGTCTTGTTCGCTTGATCGTACCGAGAGAATGAGGACAGGAATTGCAGTCCACTCTCTTATTTTCTTCAGCACGTCGATCCCGTCTTCATCAGGCAGACCCAGGTCGAGGATAACAACCTCGGGCCGGACCATTGATGCCTGCTGTAGGCCCTCCTTGCCAGAACTCGCGAGGTGGACTTTGTATCCGGCGGCTTCGAGGTTAATCTGGAGTAGACGTCGTATTTGTACTTCGTCATCGATGACAAGTACTATTGGCAGGTTGCTCATGGTTAATGTTGCATGTCTTTCTGTGAGCCATTGTGTATCGGCAGTGTGATGACAAACCGGGCGCCGCCCTCCTCGTTGTTCTCAGCCCTTATTGTTCCGTTATGTGCCTCGACAAAGCCGCGAGCGATCGATAGGCCGAGACCGGTTCCACCAGCTTTGGTACCCGGTACTCGATAAAACTTCTCAAAGATTCTTGGAAGCGCATCTTTCGGAAATCCGGGACCATTGTCAGAAATAGTGATCATGCACTGGTGGTTGTTTGCCTGCGCAGCTACTTGAATCTTGGATCCAGGGGGTGTGTACAAAGATGCATTGTGGAGAAGGTTGGTGAACGCTTGTTCCATCAATCCAAAGTCCAGTTTCACAAGAGGCATGTCCGTTGGGATTTCGACGGTAACAGAATGGCCCGACAGTTCTCCGCTCAGTTTTCGTACAGCGGTCGAGACAACATCACGTAAGTCACACCAATCAAGGTTCGGCTTGATGCGGTCCGATTCGAGTCGGGTCATATCAAGAAGGTTTTCGACAAGGCGATTCAGTCTTTCTGCGGCTGTGTGAATCTCAAGGTTCAAGTCTTGTTTTACCTTGTCATTGCCCGATGTCGCTGTGTCAAGCAGGCCTTCAGAGGCGCTTACAATTGCGGCGATCGGAGTTCTGAGTTCGTGAGAGAGGGAATTGAACAGCGTCTTGTACAAACGCTCTGCTTCAACAGAGGCGATGGATCGCTTGGTCATCTCATTGAGCTGCTCACGCTCAAGCGTTGAGGCAATCTGTCTGACAAAGTTCTCCAGCAACACCTCCTGATCAACCGTGAAACGATTTTCCAGTTCAGGCTTGACCCCTATAACGCCAAGCGGGTATCGAGGTCCTGACATTGGATAGTATGTAGCAGTGGCGAACGGAAGTGTTTCTGTGAACTTGCCGGCCTTCTTTTCGTTCCAGTAGACCCACGCAGCGACGCCGAATTCCTTCTCATCGACGGTAAACGTGCTGGTGGGGTGGGCCTGCGTAAAGACGTCACCATCCTGATCGCTGAGAAACACTGCCACCTCAGCGCCGAAGAACTTTTTGATGTTCGTGATGGCTGCCTTGGCAACCTCATCCTGGTTCGGCGCAATGGAAAGATCGCGCGTGAGAGTGTAGAGAGCCGTTGCGCGCTCTTCTCGTGATCGGACGGCTTTTTCCCTTGCGCGGATCCGTGCCGTGAGCGTGCCCGTTACTGTGGCAATTGCAAAGTACGTAACCAGCATAAGAATGTCTTGCGCCATGTTCACCGATAAGGTGAACTGCGGAGGGATAAAGAAGTAGTCCCACAGCAATGCGCTGAGCGCTGCTGACAGTAGCACGGGACCGGCGCCGAGCTTCAACGGCAGAAGTGCTACCGTGAGCAGCAGAATCAGAGAGATGGTCTGGTAGCCGACGATAGCATGGACGGGGTAACAAGCAAGCGCAACAAGACACACAATTCCTGCCGCCATCGCATACTGTGCCAGCCCCGAATGAATTGTTGGGAAGTGGATGATCCTTCGGGCAGCGGCCTTCTCCTCGCCGCCGACCGCGTATACATCAAGCTCCCCGCTCCTTTCGATGACCTGATCGAGCAGACTTTTCCGCAGTGAGAAGATGCGGTGAGGTTTGCCGACGAGTATCTGTGTTGCGTTCTGCTGACGGGCCACTCGGACAAGGGCATCTGCAACGTCCTCATCGGCAGTGGTGATGATTTCGGCTCCCAGTTCGCGCGCCAGCTTGATATTCTTTGCCAGTTGAGCTTTGGCAGAATCGGAAAGTGCGCGCGACGTTTCCACGTATACGGCAATCCAGGTCGCATCCATCGTGTACGCCATGCGTCTTGCCCAGCGGATCAGGGACACACTGTGAGGACTTGAACTGATGCCAACGAGCAGGCGGACGCTGGATTTCCATGGACCGGCGATCCGTTTCGTCTGCATATAGTCACGCAGCTGGTGATCGACGCGTTCGGCAGTTAGCCGGAGCGACATCTCACGAAGGGCAGTGAGATTTCCTTTCTGGAAGAAGTTCTGAATTGCCTGTTGAGAGCGCTCGGGTGTGTACACCTTTCCCTCAGCGAGTCTCTTCAACAGTTCATCGGGTGGGATGTCAATCACCTCGACTTCATCTGCCTGCTCGAGAATGGAGTCGGGGACTGTCTCTCTGACGGTTGCTCCAGTGATCTGGGCTACGGAGTCAGCGTGGCTTTCCAGGTGCTGGACGTTGAGCGTGGT
>DPLS01000390.1 GCA_003541875.1 Bacteroidota bacterium
GGCAGCGTCTATTCGCGTGAGGTCTTGCGAAAGAAAAATCCACGCGTCGGCATCTTGAGCATCGGCACCGAGGATTCCAAGGGCAACGAACTCACCCTGGAAGCGTTCAAGCTCTGTAAAAAAATGGACCTGAACTGCATCGGCAATGGCGAAGGCCACGATCTGTTCAAGGATCGGGTGGACGTGGTGGTGTGCGACGGGTTCGTCGGCAACATCCTGCTCAAGTTCGGCGAGAGCATCCCGGAATTCTTTAAGGAGAAATTCAAGGCGTTTGCTGCCCGAAGTGTCACGAACAAGCTCTCCGCACTCGTGGCCCGTAACGGCATGCGAACCGTAATGAAAGAGCTCGATTATCAAGAACACGGTGGCGTTCCCCTGCTCGGTGTCAAAGGGGTCTCCATCATTGGCCACGGTCGGTCGACTCCGAAAGCAATCAAGAATATGGTCTACCGGGCAGAGGAAATGGTAAGGCAGCAGGTAAGCACTCTCATTCAGAACACAATGCTGGGCTACAGCCAGCTCTAGTTTTCGAAGGAACTGATTCAATGAGCAAAATGCACGCAACTATTACTGCCGCTGGGCACTATGCACCCGAGAAGCTTCTGACGAACGCCGACCTCGAGAAGATGGTGGATACCACGGATGAATGGATTCGTACGCGGACAGGCATAGTTGAGAGGCATATCCTTGAAGGTGGTGCATTATCGGACATGGCAGTCCCTGCGATTACCCGCATGCTCAAGAATAGCGGAATCGGGCCCGAAGAGATAGACCTGATTATTGTTGCCACCATCTCTCCCGACATGTTCTTCCCGTCCACCGCGTGCATCATCCAGGAGAAGATTGGCGCGAAGAAAGCTTGGGGCTTTGACCTCTCTGCTGCCTGTTCCGGGTTTCTTTACGCACTGGTAGTGGGTGCCCAGTTTGTCGAGAACGGATCGTACAGGAAGGTGGTTGTTGTCGGAGGCGATGTAATGAGTCGAATTGCAGACTATACCGACCGGAACAACTGTATCTTGTTCGGAGATGCGGCAGCAGCAGTCCTCCTGGAACCAACGGAGGATACTTCGCTGGGAATCCTTGACCATGTCTTGTACGCTGATGGATCCGGAGGCAAGGTGTTATATATGAAGGGAGGCGGAAGTCTCAATCCCCCTACTCATGAAACAGTTGACAAAGGCATGCATTACCTGTATCAGGACGGAAAAGCAGTGTTCAAGGTTGCTGTGATCGGTATGGCAGAAGCGTCGGCTGAGATCATGAAGCGGAATGGTCTTACCGGCAAAGATGTCGATTGGCTTGTGCCGCATCAAGCTAACCTGAGAATCATCGATGCTTGTGCCGAACGGATGGAACTGGAGAAATCAAAAGTTATGGTGAACATCGACAGGTACGGCAACACAACCAACGCAACCATTCCAATGTGCCTTTCCGAATGGTGGCAGGCGGGCAAGCTTCGCAAAGGACAGACTATCGTCCTCGCAAGTTTCGGGGCGGGGTTCACGTGGGGCGCCGTTTTGGTGAAATGGAACGCTGAGAACGTGGCGCAGAACTAAGATGACAACCATTGCGTTTGTTTTCCCGGGACAGGGCTCGCAGTATGTAGGGATGGGAAGAGATCTCTACCAACAAAGTGCCAACGCGAGGGCAATCTTTGAACGAGCCGATTCTGTTCTCGGATTCTCCCTTAGCAAGATTTGCTTTGAAGGACCGGAGGATGAGTTGCGGCAAACGCGCAACACCCAGCCGGCTATTTTTCTTCACAGCATGGTTGTGGCTGCCGCTTTGGAAGATCTGGAGCCCCAGATGGTTGCGGGACACTCACTTGGCGAGTACTCTGCCCTTGTTGCGGCAGGTGCCATTTCGTTTGAGGATGCTCTCAGAATCGTCAGGCTGAGGGGCGAGCTCATGCAGCGTGCGGGCGAGATGAACAAAGGAACAATGGCTGCCGTCGTCGGGCTGGAGCCGGAAGCTATCGAAACGGTTTGCGCCGAAGCCTCGGCAGCAGGAATAGTGCAGCCCGCGAACTTCAACTCGCCCGGACAAATCGTGATTTCCGGATCCGTCGACGGTGTGCACAACGCGATGGAACTCGCGAAACATCGCGGTGCGAAGCTCGTGAAAGAACTCGTCGTAAGCGGCGCCTTCCACTCTCCTCTTATGGAAAGTGCGAAAGAAGGGCTAAAGGCGGCTCTCGACAAAACAGAGCTTCGGGATGCAAGCATACCGGTCTATGCTAACGTAACGGCAGAACCTGTGCGACGTGCGAGCGACATCCGTGAACTCCTGTATAAGCAAGTAACCAGCCCGGTGCGTTGGGAAGGGTTGGTACGGAACATGGTGCGCGACGGGGCAACGGTGTTCTACGAAATCGGCCCCGGCAAAGTATTGCAAGGATTGATCAAGCGAACAGAATCCGGGGTTCAAGCCGGGGGCTTCGACAAATACACAGATCTTCAACCAGTTGCAAGGTAACACGTTGACAATTGACTCGTCGGAACTCCGCATCAAGCAATACACCATCTCTCCCGAACTCTATCGAAAGGGATATCCTGCAGGTCGTGGTCCGTGCGGGTGCACGTCGGTCTGCTGTCAGGAGGGGGTATACGCCGACGTGAAGGAGCGGGACCGCATTCTCGAGCATCGAGAGATGATTGCGAAACACATGGACGAAACACAGACGAAAGACGAGTCGCTCTGGTTTGAACTGGACGAAGAAGAGGATGCTGATTTTGAGTCGGGACGTTGCGTTGGCACTCAGGTCGTGAATGGGAAGTGTGCGTTCCTGGATAAGTTGGGCCGCTGCTCAATTCAAGTCGCTGCCGCCGGCGAAGGCATGCACAGGTGGGCACTGAAACCCACGTTCTGCATCCTCTTCCCCCTCGAAGTATCAAACAACGTGATACAGTTTGACGACCTCCTCGACGAAGAGCAAGCATGCTGCTCGATCGATGCAGAATTCGATGTGCCGATGTTCCGTGCATGCAAGGATGAATTGATACACATTCTAGGCGAGGACGGCTACGGCGAGTTGGAGACATTTTATCAGGAACGAATCAGAAGTCGGACCCCCGTTCATCAGCAGAAAGAGGTTGTGTGAGCCTTCTCGAAGGCAAAGTGGCGCTGGTAACAGGGGGAGCACGTGGTATCGGCAAAGCGATCGTTGAAGCACTCTCGAGAGGTGGAGCAACAGTAGCGTTCACGTACAAGAGTTCAGTTGCTTCGGCAGAGAAGTTTGCGGGCGAGTTGAGAGCAAAAGGGAGAACCACATACGCCTACCAATCGGATGCAGCATCATTGTCAGAATCCGCGAAGGTGGTTGAGCAAGTGGTGAGTGATTGCGGTCGACTCGACATTCTCGTGAACAATGCCGGGATCACCCGGGACCGGCTGTTGATTCGCATGACCGAGCAAGACTGGGACGAGGTCATCGACACGAACTTGAAGAGTGCGTTTAACTATTGCAAAGCTGCATCGCGCCCGATGATCGCTCAGCGGCAGGGAAAGATTGTGAACGTCGCGTCGATCTCCGGCGTTATGGGGAACGCGGGACAGGCAAATTATTCGGCTGCAAAGTCCGGAATGATTGGCCTGACAAAGACCATCGCGAAGGAGCTTGCCACGAGAAACATTCAAGTCAATGCTGTGGCACCGGGACTTGTGGCAACCGATATGGTGAAAAATGTCGATCTATCTCAACTGGAGGAAATGGCCAGCATTATTCCGATGAAGCTGATAGCTCAACCCGAAGAGATTGCCGAACTCGTCGTGTTCTTTTCGTCACCCGCCTCCGACTACGTAACAGGGCAGGTGCTTCCGGGTCAGTATGATTGAAAGGTAGTCAAGTCTATGGGAATTCTAGATAACAAAGTCGCATTGGTAACTGGCGGCGCTCGTGGAATCGGTCGAGCGATTGCACTTGCGTTCGCAGGCGAAGGCGCACAGGTTGCTTTCACTGATATCAGGCTTGGAGGTGAAGCAGATGATTTGGCTGCTTCCATCAGAGCAAAAGGAGTGAAGGCGATGGCCATTCAGTCCGATGTACGCGATTTCGCTTCAACCCAGAATGCCGTCGATGCCGTGGAGAAAGAGATGCAGCAGATAGACATTCTGGTCAACAACGCCGGCATTACTCGGGACAACCTGTTGATACGGATGTCCGAAGAGGAGTGGGATGCAGTAATCGACACCAATCTCAAAGGGACATTCAATTTTTGCAAAGCGGCCTGCCGCCAGATGCTTCGTCGTCGACAGGGAAAAATCATCAATATTGCATCGGTTGTGGGACTCATTGGGAACGCCGGTCAGGTCAATTATTCTGCTTCAAAGGCAGGTATCATTGGACTGACGAAATCGCTTGCAAAAGAGTTCGGTTCTCGCAATATTCAGGTCAACGCGGTTGCACCCGGCTTCGTCGATACCGAGATGACTGAGAAGCTGACCGCCGAGCAAAAGAAAGCACTCACGGATCTGATTCCGCTGAAACGTACTGCAAAGGCACACGAAATCGCAGCCGTCGTCAAGTTCCTCGCATCATCAGAAGCAGATTACATCACCGGACAGGTAATCTGTGTTGATGGCGGCCTAACAATGTAGAAACAGAACTCGTTCATCCACCAACCAACCCTACAGGAGGTCATACACATGGCAGACGTTGAAGCAAAAGTCAAGGAAATCATCATTAACAAGCTCGGGGTCGAGGATTCCCAGATTACTCCCGAAGCATCATTCACCAATGACCTCGGCGCCGACTCTCTCGACACGGTAGAGCTGGTGATGGAGTTCGAAAAGGCATTCAGCCTCCAGATTCCCGATGAAGATGCCGAGAAGATCGGGACCGTGGGCGATGCTATCAAGTACATCAAATCAAAGGCATCCTGACCGGAAGCCCATCGTTGCCATCACACCACAGTCACCGCTCGCTGGGATGCGAGACGGGTGATGTGTCGTTCGGGAGGTTTGAATAGTTGAGCACGAACAGCAAGCGAAGAGTTGTTGTTACGGGAATGGGTGCGGTCACACCCGTCGGGTTGAATGTCCAGGACTTCTGGAAGAGTATCATTTCCGGGAAGAGTGGTGCCGCGCCGATTACCTACTTTGATACCGCGCAGTTCGATACACACTTTGCGTGTGAGGTCAAAGGATTCAAGGCAACGGATTTTCTGGATAGGAAGTCTGCCCAACGGATGGACCCGTTCGCTCAGTATGCAATCATCTCTTCGGACCTGGCAATTGCCGATTCGAAACTCCCCGTAAAGGAGCTGGACTCGGACCGCATCGGCGTTGTGTACGGGTCGGGGATTGGGGGAATGCACACCTACGACACTCAGTTTCGAAACTACATGCAAGGCGGACCCGGACGCATCAGTCCGTTCTTCATCCCGATGCTCATTCCTGACATCGCGTGCGGCCATATCTCCATCAAGCACGGGCTGAAGGGACCGAACTACGCCACAGTCTCTGCCTGTGCCACGGCCTCTCATGCGATCGCAGACGCGTTCCGTATCATTCAATACGGTGACGCCGATGTCATGATTTGCGGTGGCGCGGAAGCTCCGATTACCCCGATGGGTCTTGGAGGTTTCAACGCCATGAGAGCTCTTTCCACACGCAACGATGCTCCGGAAAAGGCCAGCCGTCCGTTTGACAAGGAGCGTGACGGGTTCGTAATGGGCGAAGGCGGGGGCACGCTTGTGCTCGAAGAATACGAGCAAGCAGTAAAACGAGGCGCCAGAATTTATGCCGAGGTCGTCGGCATCGGCTACACTGCAGACGCTCACCACATCACGGCTCCACCTGAAGGCGGGGACGGCGCCATCCGTTCAATGCGGCGTGCCATCAAAGACGCGGGACTCGAGCCAGAAGATGTGGACTATATCAACGTACACGGCACCTCAACACCTCTGGGCGACATCAGTGAGACGATGGCAATCAAGGCCGCATTCGGCAGCCATGCGTCCAAGGTCAACATCAGTTCCACCAAATCCATGACC
>DPLS01000239.1 GCA_003541875.1 Bacteroidota bacterium
GGGAGGACATGATCCATATTCCAACAGCAAAGGGTGTGCTGAACTTGTCACATCTGCCTATCAGCGCTCGTATTTCCCGGTTGAGAGTTTCGAGAAACACCGGATCGCAATCGCAAGCGTTCGCGCAGGGAATGTGATCGGGGGAGGAGATTGGACCGCCGACCAGTTGCTGCCGGATATCATCCGCTCTTTCCTCAAGAAGGACCCCGTGCTCATTCGCAGCCCGCGTGCCATTCGACCATGGCAATTCGTTCTGGAACCTTTGAACGGATATTTGATGGTGGCCGAATCCCTCGCCTCAGACCCGACAAAGGCCATTGGCCCGTGGAATTTTGGACCCGAAGACAAGGACGCAAAACCGGTTGCGTGGATAGTTAAGAACATGGTTCGGCTGTGGCAGAATGGCGTGAGCTGGAAGATCGATGAGCGAAATCATCCGCACGAGGCACATTGCCTGAAACTCGATTCTTCCAAGGCGCGCACGCTTCTCGATTGGCGTCCACGACTTTCTCTGGATAAAGCGCTCGATTGGGTTGTGGAGTGGTACAAAGCTTACGCCGAGAAGAAGAATATGCATGATCTAACGCTTGAACAAATTTCCCGATTCGAACATCTTGGAGCCTCATGAGATTTACTGAGACGAACCTCAAGGGATCGTTCATCATCGACATTGAAGAGAAATCCGATCGGCGTGGCTTTTTCGCCCGGTCCTTCTGTTCCCGGGAATTCTCAGAACACGGGTTGGAAGGGTCAATCGTGCAGAGCAATATTTCCTTGAACCATCACAAGGGAACCTTGCGCGGTATGCACTTTCAACGCTCTCCTCACGAAGAGGTGAAGATTGTGCGTTGTACGCGTGGAGCCATTTTTGATGTGATGCTCGATCTCCGGCCCGAATCTCCCACATACCTTCGATGGATCGGCCAGGAATTGACGGAAGACAATCATCGCACACTGTATATTCCAAAACGATTCGGTCACGGATTCCAGACCCTCACCGACAACGCCGAAGTCATGTATATGGTAACGCAATTCTACGCCCCCGGCCACGCGGGCGGGCTTCCTTACAACGATCCTGCCTTCGGAATCAAATGGCCTTTGGAAGTGACCTCGATTTCTGACGCAGATGCTTCATGGCCACGGTACAGCGGCCCGATTTTTGAACGATAATACGACTAAGGATAGGTTCGATGGTGATTGTTGACAGAGAACTGGAAGCAAGAGAGAAAATCGGAAAGCCGATCCGCATTGCGCTTATTGGCGCAGGTAACATGGGACGTTCGGTTGCCCTGCAACTTCTCACCCCCGTGAGGGGGATGAGGCTTGTTGCCATTGCGAACAGGACTATCGAAGCCGCCGAGAGAGCGTTTCACGAAGGGGGAATGCAGAAGTGCGTTCGCATCTCCACAGCGAGCGAACTGGATAACGTCGTTGCCAGAGGGGAGTGCGCCGTCACGGGCGATGCACGCGCTGTTTGCCGGGCCGAGAATATCGACGCGATCATTGAAGTGACCGGATCGGTTGAGTTCGGCGCGACGGTGGTGATGGACGCGATAAACCACAAGAAGCATGTGGTGCTTGTGAACGCAGAGTTGGATTCCACACTCGGTCCGGTTCTCAAGAGACATGCGGACAATGCCAACGTGGTCATTACAAACGTGGATGGGGACGAGCCGGGTGTGGCGATGAACCTTCTTCGCTACCTCAAATCCATTGGCCTTCGACCAGTTGCAGCGGGGAATCTTAAAGGCATGATCGATCCCTATCGGACACCTGAAACACAGCGTGAGTTTGCGGCGAAGCATTCTCAAAATCCCGCTATCGTTACCTCCTTTGCAGATGGGACCAAACTCTGCATGGAGTCCGCGATTCTTGCCAATGCTTCCGGGTTCAAGGTCGGGAAGCCTGGCATGTACGGGCCCAAATGTGGGCATGTCAAAGAAATGGCGACGAAACTTCCTCTGGAACAGGTTCTGGATGGTGGCCTCGTTGACTATGCGCTTGGTGCTGAACCGGGCACGGGTGCGTTCGTCATCGTTCATGAAGAACATCCCGTCAAGAAGAAACACCTCGCGTATCTGAAAATGGGAGATGGCCCTCTGTACGTCTTCTACACTCCGTTTCATCTACCTCATCTCCAACTTGCATCAAGCGTGGCTCGTGCAGTTCTCTTGAGGGATGCGACGACATCTCCCTTGGGCTACCAAGCAACTTGTGAGGTCTTCGCAGTCGCTAAAAGGGACTTGACGGAAGGTGAAATGCTTGATGGCGTCGGAGGATTTATGACGTATGGAGTGATCGACAATTCTCCGGCTGTGAGATCGAAGGACTTGCTCCCGATGGGTTTGTCGCAAGGATACCGTGTGAAGCGAGCGATCAGGAAGGACCAGCCACTCACATTCTCCGACGTCGCTATTGAATCGAACCGTCTGTGCGACCGGTTGTATCTCGAACAGCGGGTTATAGGATAACAACATCAACTTGTTCACCAGCTCCGAATCAAAGTGACAATACCGCTTCCGACATATCCCGCGTTGTGGCATTCAGGAAAATGTACTGTTTGTGGCGGCAGCGATCTACGAAAAGTTTTGGAACTGAAGAACGTCCCTTCGCAGGATGGCGTTGTGTGGCCGACAAGGGAAGCGGCACTTCGGGCGCCTCGCGGAAATATTGATCTCCGTTTCTGTCGTGACTGCGGGTATCTCGGGAACGCAGCCTATCAAGCTGAGAAGGTGCAGTTCCAAGGGTACGATGTGTCTCTGGAGTTCTCGGAGCTTTACCAGGAGTTCGTCACATGGCTTGTCCGGCGACTTGTCGAGCGGTACGGGATTCGGAACAAGACTGTCCTCGAAGTGGCCTGTGGAAAAGGCCATTTCCTGCGCGCGTTGTGTCGGCATGGGGCAAACAAAGGGATTGGTTTCGATCCGAGCTATGAACCCGAGGGGACGATGGACGACAAGGACGTTCAGTTCGTTCGAGACTACTACACAAAAGCGTACGCGCATCATCGGGTTGACTTGTTGTGCTGCAGGCAAATGGTTGACATCCTTGATGCGCCACGAGCCTTTATGACGGATATCCATGAGGCGCTTGCCGGGAGTCCCGGTGCAGTGGCCTATTTCGAGATTCCCAATGCCGCGGCAACCTGGGAGAAGTTCATTCCGTGGAATGTCGTGTATGAGCACTGCTCGTGGTACATGCCGAAGACTATCGCGTCGTTCTTTGAAACCTGCGGCTTCGAGACGCTCGATGTGTATCCGTGCCATCAAGGTGAGTATCTTGGGGTCGAGGTCCGGCGCAGCGATCAGCATACTATGGTGACGAGAATGAAGAAGGAAGAAATTGCTCGATTCGAACAACGTCTGGATGCGGCAGAGCAAGAATTGAAGAGTGCGGTATCTGTCTGGCGAGATCGACTGGCTCGGTTCCGATCTGAAGGAAGACGTCTGGCGGCGTGGGGAGCAGGTGCACGAGCTATTGGCTTCCTCAATGCGCTACAGGTTGTCGACCAAATTCAGTATGTTGCTGATATTAATCCCCGGCGGCGTGGAAGATTTCTCCCCGGCACGGGACAAGAAGTTGTACTCCCCGAGTTTCTCAAGTCATACGCGCCGGACATTATCGTCATCACCAATCCTACATACGAAACTGAGATACGGAATCAGGCGGACATTCTTGGCCTTCAGGCTGAGTTCTTGACATTGTAGGGAATCAGTAAACGAAAGGGAGTCAAATCATGAAAGTAGTTCTCTTCTGTGGAGGCCTTGGAACTCGCCTCCGGGACTATTCTGACAACCTGCCCAAACCACTCGTACCAATTGGCTACAGGCCAATCCTCTGGCACGTGATGAAGTACTATGCCCACTTCGGGCACAAGGATTTCATTCTCTGTCTGGGCTACAAAGCGGACAAGATCAGAGAGTACTTCCTGAATTACAACGAGTATGCGACCAATGACTTCGTCATGAGTGGCGGAGGCAAAGAGCTTAGGCTCCTGAGCAGTGACATTCACGACTGGAACATCACCTTTGTCGACACCGGTCTCAGCTCGAATGTCGGCACGCGGTTGAAGCTCGCCCAACGCTATGTAGAGGGCGAGGAGTACTTTCTCGCGAACTACACTGATGGACTCACCGATTTGCCGTTACCCGAGATGATTGCCATGTTCCTCAAGAGCGGCAAGACAGCACGTTTTGTGTGTGCGAAACCCTCTCAGACTTTCCACATAGTCAGGATAGATGAGAAGACCAAACGTGTTGACAGGATCGAGCATGTGAGGGACTCGGGGGTAGTTGTCAATGGGGGCTATTTCATCTTCCGGAAGGAGATCTTCAACTACATTCATCCCGGCGAAGAGCTTGTGGAGCAGCCCCTCCAACGCCTGATTGCGAAGGGGGAGCTTCTCGGCTACAAGTATGACCGCTTCTGGGCCATGGATACCTTCAGGGAGCAACAGGAACTGAGTGACATGATCTCCAAGGGAACCGCGCCCTGGGAAGTGTGGAAGCGCAACGGCCCGAACGGAACAACTGGTCAATAAACATTCTCACCATATTGGTATGGACTTCAAGAACTCAAAGGAACTTCAACCCAAATTCCATTCCCTCATTCCCGGAGGGAGTCACACGTACGCCAAGGGAGATGACCAGTATCCGGAAGGTGCTCCGGTGTACATTGTTCGCGGTGAAGGTTGCCGGGTCTGGGATGTTGACGGCAACGAGTTCATCGAGTATGGGATGGGTCTTCGTTCCGTAACCCTTGGTCACGCATACAAGCCCGTCGTTGAAGCGGCTTACAAACAGATGTTGCTCGGGACGAACTTCATCAGACCGGCAGTGATCGAGCTTGAGGCCGCCGAGAAGCTTCTGAGTTTTATTGAGGGAGCCGAGATGGCGAAGTTTGCGAAGAACGGTTCCGATGCAAACAACGCGGCGGTGACACTAGCGCGTGCGTATACCGGGAGTGATCTGG
>DPLS01000033.1 GCA_003541875.1 Bacteroidota bacterium
ACGGAGATGAAATGTGCAGTTCCACCGGGAACTCCGGCGATCCGGATTCCGTCGGCGGACACAGGCGTGAATGCCAACTCAAAGGTTTCATAGTTGATGCCGTTCTGACCGGCATACAGAGGTGTGCTCTGCAGATTGGCCACGTCCACCCACGAGTTGTTGATACGCACTTGAACACTCAGGGATGTGAACCACCCTCCATCTGAAAAGTGCATCCCCTCCTGGAACACCAAGGCGGAGAATGTGTGCACTGTGGGGAATTGATACCCTATCCAGTCCACTGCCCGCGGTCCTCCTCCATTGTACGTGTCATACTGTTGTGTGGGATCAGAACTCCCAACAGGAGGCGTGTTACCATCACGGATCGTCTCGATGTTGCCACTCCCGGTACCAGTCGGTTGGGTAATCAACGCAATCGGTGGTAACGCCTGAACGGTGATGTCCTGGCGTCCCTGGCCAGCGGGGGAAGCAACAACAGCGCGCACGGTGTACGTCATATTGCTGCTCGCGTTCGACAACAAAAGGCTGAAGACTGTTGTTGCGTTCACCGTGACGACTCTGTTGCCATTCAACGGCACAGTGCCAATCCCCTGGTCAATGCTGGCCGAGGTAGCATTCTGTGATGTCCACGACAGTGTAACACTACCTCCTCCAACAGGGAGAGAGTCGGGAGTGACTGCAAACGTCCCACTGGGTGGATTCCCCACAGTGAAGTTACCACGATAAGCAGACCACATACTGTCCACCTGCGGATACCAGTCATTGGCTGTCCAGTTGTAGAGTCCGTTCACCGTCCATCCCCAATATCCTGCAAAGCCGCTATCGACAGTGTACTTGACCTTCGCCTTGATTGTCAACTCGCCATCCCACGACCAGAAATCGGACGGCAAACTCTGTCCACTTCTATCTATCAGAATGTATTCCTGTTTTGCGGTGGCATCGTATTGCTTTTGTGCCATGATTTGGGAATAGGTAAGACCCGAACCATTGGGATAAGACTGTAAGAAGTGCGTCCCGAATCTTAAGTCAAAGTAATTGCTCGGTGCTGGAGAAGTCCAGACCGCATCCGGTCTTGGATTACCTCCACCCACAAAAGTTCCACCCCTCCAGAGCATAGTATTCCAGCGTGAGCCAGTAATGAGTTTCGCCTTTGGAAATCCATAGGCAACGTAGGAACTCATAATCGAATTGATTGAAATGGACTCCGTATAGAGGTTGCTATTCCATCCGCAGTAACCATCCCAGTTCCCATGAATGTCATAGCCCATCACGTCAATGAAGTCTAGGTCACCACTGTTGATTGCCGAAAGATACACTGGAAAATATCCATACGACTCAACAAGCCCATACATTGAAATCAATTTGCGATTCGCCCCCGTTCCGAAACGGGCATCAAGTGAATCACGCAACAGAGCAATGTAATCTATCTTCTCCTGGTTCATTGAAGTCCCATCGGCATCCTCCCAATCAAAGTCCACACCGTCAAATCCTATTGATGCCAGAGAATCACAAAGTGTGTGTATGTTATGTTGCCGCGTCGCTGCACCTGTTGCCCAATGTGTGCGGTTTGCCCATGATGTGATATAGGTAAGTAGCACCTTTACGCCCTTCGAGTGTGCATAGGATACAGCAGTATGGGTGAATGTCGACGTGTAGGGATTGTCAGTACCCACCCATATCGTACCATCTTCAGCAACTTGAAAGTTTGCCATGAGAATGACGTTCCACGGCCCCGTACAAACACTATCCCAGGCTCTTAAATCATTCCCACCAACCCAGGGCTCCCAATACGCGATGCTCCATTTGTACTTTCCGTTAGAGTTCGCCCAGCCCGGTATCACCTTCGCCGGAAATCCTGAAGGCTGAGACTGACATAGGCTGCTAACGAGAACGAGAATGGGAAGGGTACATAGCAGTGAAGCAAAAACCAACTTGGTTGCGAACTTTGTCATGACTGTCCTCTTTCATCGCGCTGGGTCGTGGAACATTCTTCCGGTCCCGGGAAATCCGGAACCATCCATCACGCAATGTTGGACACCAATCACATGCCAGGATCACAACCTGTGACAACGGCCACGAAATGGCGCACACAGAAAAAGAGGAGACTGGGTTTTGTAGGACTTGGGTGAGAGGGGAAGTTCGATTCTACTTTCTTCAACGCGTCAGCTTGTTCAAAGCGGTGGAAGAGAGAGCCGACATAATATCATGTACGCTCTTGGGTAACATCCTCATTATCGAGGAGCAACTATACCATTTCTCTATCGGGGGTAGCTAGTCAGATCAAATAGAGAAGAGTGGGCTCAACATCTGCACATCGTTCCTGAGCCCGGAGAACTTGTGCACCACAATAATACGAATGCAGTGGGGGGGCGGCTTAAGGCAAAGACTCGAACTTTGAGTTCGCATCTGCCGTCTCGGCTGCGAATCTTCTTAAGGGGATCAGGTTGAGAAGAAACCCGATCTCTTTTCGGGAGAATGCTTTCAACAGAGATACCACTCCAACATATACACCCGCGCCAAGAGGGGCGACAACGTACCAGTATTGCATCCAGGGCTCCATGAGCCAAATCGAAAGCGCCATACTACTCCCTGCTACGAGAGACTTCATAGCCAAGCGAAGATTGGCATTGGTGAAGTATCCCCTCGGCAATAGGGAGAAGAACAAACCCGAGACCACGACTTCAGTGAGGAATGTTGTGATCGCCGCGCCAATGGCCCCGTTGCCATAGGTCTGCTGAAAGTAAGGGATGAGAAAATAGTTCAGGGGGATGTTGATCGCCAATGCGACGGCCGCAACTAGTGGAGCGTACCGCTGCCTGTCCGCTGACGCAAGTAGGTTGCCGAAGACGAAATCGATATATAGCACTGGAAGACTTGCTGCAAGTATCTGGAGGAGAATTACGGAGTTCGAGAAGTGCGCCAAGCCAAATAGCAGTGAAATGATCGGCCTTGCGCATGATGCGAGGATGACGGCAAGTGGAATCGCAATCACGATGGTGATATTCAGAATCTTCTGCGCCGTCCATGCAAGGCCCTCTTTGGAGTCTTGCCATAAGCGAGCCATGACCGGGTAGACGGCTGTTCCAACGATCGATGGGAAAAACCCGAGGGTGTCAAAGAGCCTGTATGGAGCCCCGTACCAACCGACAACCGTATCATTCGTCATCGCCGACAACATCATCACGTCGATGCGGTAGTATACAAAGGACAAGCCTGTAGCAACAAGAAATGGAAAACTGCCCCGTAACAATCCAGGCCAGGAGCTTGTGTTGATCGACCAATCCAGGTGGACCACACGTGGCAAGACAAGGAGGACTATTCCAAAAGCCAGAGCACTGGTCAGGATTCCTGCAGCGGCAATAGCGGTTGCTTTGAAACCCAAAAGGAGCAATACGACACAGATTGCCGCAGACGACACTTGCTGCACAATAACAGCCGCCGATCGGTACTGCATGCACTCGAAGGCCTGGAAGACTCTGTACCCAAGATCCGCAAGCCCTCCAAGGATCGCTCCACATCCCACAAGGATGACCAGCACCAGAGTGTCGCTTGAGTCAACAGCCGAATGCACATATGCAATGGCGACGAGGAAGGAAATCATCCACGCGATTACCCTCAAAGCGGCAGCATTTGCGAAGAAATTGGTCACTTTGGAACGATCGCGCGCCACCTCCTTCACAAAGTACTCTCCGATCCCAAGACCGTACATAGCACCCATCAGTCCGACGATCGAGCCCGCAAAGTACAGCTTGCCGAACTCTTCAGCGCCCAGATAACGCGGTAGAAAGGTCATCAGCACAAACGACGCTGCCCACGTGACGATCTGTGATCCCATCATCGCTGTGGTGTTTCTTGCAATGGAAGTGGCAGCTTCTTTCATCGGTTTGCTGTCAGGACAGCTGGTGCAAGTTGGAACTCAGCTTGATTCGATTTTCGGACAAACACATTTTGCTGCATGCCGCACAAAGAAGATGCGTAAGAGGATCTTCCGAACCAAATCCTAGCTGTTGATGCGTCCCCGGACCTTTGCGAATCTCTCCACAACATGAAAGGTTTCGGGCCGCCTAGCTTCAACACCACATAGGTATTGTGTCCGTTCATATGACCAACACGACACGGAGTCTGTTGGTCAAGTAAGGGGTTCCAAGGGTCATATGATTGAAGAGGACTTCAAGGCCGACGAAACAGTATTGATGCTTGCGAATCGGTCCTTGAGTCTGAGAAACCTGCTCTCATAGTATTTGAAACTCAACGTTGCAACTCCGACAGTTGCAAGTAACGAAAGAACAAATACAAGGACGGGAGATCCGAGATGGAGCGGGAGAACAAAAGCATGAATGGCCAACATGTGCCATAGATACATGCCATAGCTGACCATTCCGATATGCCTGAAAGGCTTGCTCCCAAGTATACCCGCGAGATAATGATCCTCTCGAATAACACAAGTCGCAACCAGCAACGCCATCGCTGAGCCTATCAGCATCGTCGATTCGTGCAAAGGCGTTCCAACAACAATTGCCGCTATCACGAAGGCCACTATGCTACTCCAACGATGACCGAAGATTCTTCTTGCAACGCCAAATCCTTTCGGGTTGTGCAGCAAGTGCGCAAGTAGCACTCCAACACAAATCGGCGTGGCAATACTCGATATGATGCGGTATGGCAATGAACCTAACGGGATCAAAAAGCTTAGGAATCCAGCCTGTACAACTTCATCCAGCACGATGACGCAAAGCATAGTGATTACCGCGCCTCTTCCTTTCAGGAATCGCTCCACCCAAGGCCATACAAGATAAAATTGTTCCTCCGTGGCCAACGACCAGGCATAATAGAAGATATTCCGTCCTTCTGCGAGACTCACAAACCAATTCGATGTGTACGTCGCGAAATATGGCAAGTGGTCAAAAAACGCCATCCCATAAGGCGTGGGTCGTTCGAGAAAGTATACCAGCACGACATACGTCAGCAACACGGTGTAGAAGAGTGGAAAAATCCGAAGGGTTCTTCGCAGGTAGAATTTGGGCAACGAGATCGTGCCGCCGATTTCCTTTTCCCTCAAGAGTAGGGTTACTATGAGGAAGCCACTGATGGCAAAGAACAGTTCGACTCCATAGTATCCGCGTCCAAGGAGAGCGATCTCACCAAAATCCTTGCTGGCAGAATGATGCCAAATAACAGCGGCAATACTGATAGCCCGAAGTCCATCTAACGAGCCAAAGTAACGTTGGCCTTTGAAATCTTTGTAGGCTCTACTCACAGGGGTTTCAAAGACATGTTGGCTCAGGTCGATATTTCATTGTATTACCGTTGCACGCGCATCAATGTATGGAATCCAATACACGAAGGCAAGAAGGGCCACACATGCTGAGTACTTACGAACTCCAAGGCATTACTCGCGTTGAGAACAGACTCTTTAAGAATCAGATTCAGCGGGCGAACATAAACTGACGAGCCCACCCTCTGCAGGTGGGCTCGATAGATGCACCAAACGTCTGGCACAGAGCCTACTTCAGAAGCAACATTTTCTTCATATCCGAATAGTCACCGGCTTTGAGGGAATAAAAATACACCCCGTTGGTAAGGTTCTCACCCGAGAAATCAACAACGTGAAGACCCGCTTCCAGATGTCCTTTTACCAACGTGGCAATCTCCTGGCCAAGCACATTATACACCGCTATCGTCACATCCGATCCAACCGGCAGATCGAATTGTATCTTCGTGGTTGGGTTGAACGGATTGGGATAATTCTGAAGAAGCACGTAGTCGCGGGGGACGCCTTGCCCGGATCCTGTTGACGCCGTCCCGTTGTTCAAGACCCGGAGTTCGGCGACGGAGATGAAATGTGCAGTTCCAC
>DPLS01000233.1 GCA_003541875.1 Bacteroidota bacterium
CAGCTCTCGGCAAGGAAGTCGCACTGGTGCACGACAGCGTCGGACTTGTTATGCCGCGCATTCTTTGCATGATTGCCAACGAGGCATACTTCGCTATGATGGAAGGCGTTGCGGGCGCAAACGACATCGACACAGCAATGAGGCTGGGAACAAACTACCCAAGCGGACCGGTAGAGCGAGCCGAGAGAATTGGAATCAGGCAAGTTCACGCCGTTCTGTCAGCGCTCTACAAACACTTTGGTGAAGACCGCTATCGCATCGCACCTCTACTCCACCAGACCATGCTGAAGGGCCGATGACAAAGTTGCAAATCTGCAAAAATCCTCTATCTTAATCCTCAGACGAATGTACAATATTGAGTGGACACGATAATGCGAAAGACCCTGGCTCTCATGTTCATTGCGAGCATATCCGTATTGCCCGCAACGGCCCAACCCAAGCTGGAGGTTCTGGAAGGATTGAAGTTCGACCTTGGAAAAATTGATCGAGGCACGCTCGCCAATAAACGATTGATACTGCAAAATGTTGGCGACCAGAAACTCACTTTGGGGAACGTGGAAGTTTCATGTGGATGCACCGGCACAGTGGTTTCAAACAAGGAGCTGAATCCGGGAGACACGACTTCCCTGCTCATCACGTTTAACTCAAAGAACTTCACAGGCGCCGTCCACAAATCCGTAACCATAAATTCCAACTCTGCCGATGCGCCTCGCACTGTTGTGGAGTTTACCGCAACAGTGATTGAGGACCTTGCGTTTTCGCCAATGCAATTCTTCTTCAAAGACGCTGAAGTCGGACGGAAATGCACAGCAACCATCAAGGTCAAGAACGAGAGTACCAAAGAACTCCTGATTACAGGCTTCCGCACCCAGCTTCCCGACTTCACGGTCAAGTATCCACCAGAACCCATCGCGCCCGGCTCTACTATTGATCTGGTTGCAGAGTTCACGCCGAAGAAAGCCGCGCCGGTGCTGAGTGACGGAGTGTTTATCACCACCTCAAGTCAGATACAATCCGAAGTCTACGTTTACGTCTTTGGGAATGTAAAAGAGTTCAAGTTTGAGTAATGACCAAGGAGCGTGGAGCGAAGATCCCCCAACCTCTTCGCTCCGCGCTCCCTGCTGTTTCTTCCGCGATTTCGTTTTTCCCATTCTGTTTTCTTATATTACCGCCGGGTTCACCCTGTTTGCTTACACAATTCCTCTCACTCTTCCGTCACTGTGAACCATGAACCACCAACGCGACGCCGTCATCATCCAGGCCACAAGAACACCCATTGGCAAATACGGGGGTGGGCTGCGCGAGGTCAGGCCCGATGACCTTGGCGCTCTTGTTATCAAAGCGATTGTTGAAAAGGCAGGAATTGATCCAACCCTGATTGACGACGTGATGTGGGGATGCGCGAACCAGGCAGGCGAAGACAACCGCAATGTCGGACGCATGAGCGCTCTGCTCGCCGGCTTGCCTCAGAGTGTTCCCGCAAACACAATCAACAGGTTGTGTGGTTCCAGTCTGGATGCGATCATCCAGGCTGCACGAGCCATTTGGTCGGCTGACGCAGATGTGGTCATTGCCGGGGGAGTTGAGAGCATGAGTCGTGCACCATACTCTGTCCCGAAGAACCAGAGTGGAGCGTTCGGAAACGTAACAGCATACGAAACCGCTCTGGGCTGGCGTTATCCGAACCCGAGAATGGAGAAGATGTTTCCCCTCGAGAGCATGGGGGAGACAGCCGAGAACGTTGCTGAAAAATACAAGATCGTCCGAAGCGAACAAGATGAGTTCGCACTTGCGAGCCACCAGAAGGCCGTCGCCACACAAGCGAGCGGACGTTTTGCAGAAGAGATTGTGCCTGTACAGATTCCCGGGAAAAATGGACAGGTTACAACCATAGGCAACGATGAAGGTCCACGTGCTGACACGACCCTGGCAAAGCTGAGCGAGTTACAGCCCGTCTTCCGCAAAGGAGGATCCGTCACAGCAGGCAACTCCTCGTCACTGAACGACGGTGCAGCGGGACTGCTGATCATGAGCAGTGAAAAGGCGAGACATCTCGGACTGAAACCGATGGCGCGAGTTCTTTCGACAGGAGTTGCTGGAGTCGATCCTCGTTTCATGGGAATAGGGCCTGTGCCTGCATCTCAGAAAGCCCTGGCCAAAGCTGGACTTACGATCAAGGATATGGAGGTGATTGAGTTGAACGAAGCGTTCGCAGCGCAGTCGATTGCTGTTGTGCGCGACCTGCAGATTCCACTCAGCAAACTCAATCCCAACGGAGGGGCAATCGCACTCGGCCATCCACTTGGCTGCAGCGGAGCGCGCATCATGACCACGCTGCTATACGAAATGCGACGACGCGATGCAAGATTCGGACTTGCGACGATGTGCATCGGCGTGGGACAAGGCCTAGCGGCAATCGTGGAGAGAATAGCCTAGATTGAACTGCGTACTCTAGCCGGAAATAGGCTTGAAGACGCGAATACACCGGCAGTTATATTGGTCGCCCTAACCGATCATTGACAGATAGATAGGCACAGTCCTCGGGATCTTCGATTCTACTGACTCCGCAGATCGCATGCGGGGTCAATCCGTTCTTTCTCTTCGTTTCATTTGTCCCTCAATCATCATGTTAACCACTCTAGCGAGGTCTTCATGAAAACTGTTACGTTTCTTCTGGCCCTCGTCGCCACCATATTCCTGATTGGATTTGCTCCAAGCGGAGATCTGAACAACGGGATAGCTGCAGGCATGGGCAACATTTCCAGCAAACTTATTCTCCCCGATGTGATGAACAATGTCAACATCCTTGAGCAGAATGAAACTGGCTCTTTCACACGAACCGTGAATCTCGACTCGTTCCCACTCTTCACCGGTTATCCACAACACATCTCCGGTCAATCGTTCGAAGGGGGAATCGTTTGTAACATGGATGCCGACCCGGAGCTTGAGATCGTCTACGGCATCGGGTTCACAGTACAGGCATGGAACCTCGACGGATCAGCTGTCCCGGGCTGGCCCAAAACAGTATCATCATATGCAGTTGAGGGTGCCCCGGCATTCGGTGACATAGACGGTGACGGGCAGGGAGAGATTGTCGTGACAAATCACGGCCTCACGTCAGGTGGGTTCATCTACGCGTTCAAACGAGACGGTAGCAACGTGACCGGCTTCCCCATCACTCACGGATACTCGTCGAGAACGCCTGTGCTTGCTGATCTCAACGGTGACGGTGCGATGGAGATTATCGTCAACAAGAGACTGTACCCAGTTGGCGAGGTTTGGGTGTACCGTGGGAACGGCACCGTGTATCCCGGCTGGCCAAAACCCATCGGGCATGTGCCGGCTTCAAGTGCCGCGGTCGGCGATATCACCGGAGATGGTGTACCGGAAGTCATCGCCGAATCATACACTGCACTCTATGCGTGGAAAGCCAACGGCGATTCGTTGCCCGGGTTCCCGTTTTTCATGACGGGCGGTGCGGTGAACTCCTATTCTTCTCCCGTGTTGGCCGATCTCGATCGTGACGGGTACAGAGAGGTAGTGTTCGGGACACATATTTCAGGCGGCGGTGGCATCGTGTTCGTTCTCAAGAAAGATGGTACTCAGCTGTCGGGATGGCCGCTCTCAACTGGTCAATGGATCTACGGGCCGCCCGCGGTCGGCTACATCGATGCCGACTCCGTTCTAGACGTTGCTGTTGGAGACCAGGTTCTCAGCGGAACTCCCGCGGACTATCTTTATGCCTGGAATGCAAACGGCGTGGCCCTGCAAGGATTTCCCGTCGGGCCAATCAATGCCATCAACAATCAGGTTGCGCTCGGCGATCTGGACAATGACAATCAGACCGAGTTGATGATTGATGACAACACCACCGCGGGCGTCTACCTTGCATACAAGCGCAACGGCGCACCATTGAACGGGTGGCCAATCACGTTGACGGGAACCACCTTCTTCAACATGCCGTGCCTGACCGACATAAACCGCGATGGTATCCTCGATATTGTGGGCGCAGCAAGGGAAGGCAGCTCTTCCTTCTCTACCAACGTGTATCTTTGGAACACCGGCATCACGTACAACTGGACCAGGCTGACGATCCCGGTGTGGCAATACAACAATCAGCACGATGGAGTGTACGGCAGACCCGCGTTAGTTGATGTGAAAGAGTTGGCACCGGCAATTGTCTCGGACTTCCGGCTCGATCAGAATTTTCCAAATCCGTTCAACCCAACAACAACGATCCAGTACACCCTTCCTGTAGGGACGCACGGCCGTGCGTCTCTACAT
>DPLS01000056.1 GCA_003541875.1 Bacteroidota bacterium
TGGTTGTGAAGTACATGAGATGATAGACAGCGCCGATCCAAATCCAAAAGAACGCAAGGACAAGAGCAATGAACCGATGCGGGTTCTTCATTGTGAAATAGACTGCCAGGAGAGCAAGCAGGATAAGGAGAACCTGAGTTGGCCAGACGCCATTGTTGTACGTAGCAAACACATGAAGAAATTGATCAACGGTAAATGGCATACTCATGTTTGTTTCTTTCTCACTTCCTTGAACGCCTTGGCAAGGAGCTTCTTCAACACGGCTTTATTCACATCGTTCAGCGACTTGATGTAGAGACAGCCCTTCCCGGTTTCGTGTTTCCCGAGATTTGCCAACTCGTCCTTCACCTTTTCCAGTCCGCACATCATGTAGATGGCGATGTTCTGTTTCCTCGGCGAGAAGCCGATCACCACTGTATCTCCCTCTCGTCCGCTCTCATACACATAATGATATGTCCCGAAGCCGACGATCGCACTCCCCCACATGACGGGTCTCTCCTTTGAAACACTTTGCATCATCTTGAGGAGTGCAAGGCAATCCTCCCGCAACCGAGGATCCTGGATTTTGTTCAGGAAGGCCGTTGCGCTTTCTTTTGTCGGTTGGGTTTTGTTTTCGGGCATTGAGGTCTCATATTGTTGTTTCTGATGCTATATCCTTCACGTTGGACTGTTACTTGGATTGTGCAGAGCTAACATCTGTTGCTTCTCTTTCTCAAAGCCCTCTAACCCCTTTTTGAGATAGACAAAGAGGGCATCGACTCCGCCGCCTTCAAAAACACCCGGGTAGGTTTCCCCCTCAAAAAAATATAGGTTGAAGGTATTCAGTACCTCCTGTATTGATTTGATTGCGCGGCTCACATCTCCAATGGTAATACCGGGAAGCGCTTCGGCTGTGTATTGGAGCTTCATCTCCAGATCATTATGTGCAAGTCTTTTGTGCCTGTGACGCCAGAAGGGTTTGCAGGCATCCCGAGCTGCAGCGACGAGCGCGGTCAGCCTTTTGTGAAACTCTGGATGTTCCTTCTCGGCGAGTTCATCATACAATCGACCAATCACGAGGTTATCGTGCCCCATAGATTGGGAGGAATCGGTAAGCCGGCTTAACGTTAAGAACACGTCATCGGCGAACGTCATCCGACAGGCAAAAAAGAAGCTAGGAGCGGTCTGTCTGAGGATGTCGACTCTTTCCTCACTGTCGAACAATGCGTTCACGATCTGCCACTTCCAAGAGAGTGTTATTACATCATCATTCAATTTCTTGAAAACATCTTGAAGACGTTGGTCAATGGCCCTTGGCGGCATATGCATTTCTTCACTGATTGCTTACGGCTTGGTCTATGATCGTGCTGCAATGACTGTCATCTGTCCTACTTCGTCGAAAATAGTATCATCATCTTCAGCTCGTTCATTAGCACGTCGGGACGAATGGCATCGAAGCCGATCATCTTCACGAACTCATCGCCGTTGTAGCGGTCGCCGTTCGCCCAGAGCGACTGCAGGTACTCTCCCGCTTTCGGATTCTCGAACCAGTTCACTCCGAAATCCTTCGTGAGTTTCGCATTCAACTGGGCCTCAAGGAACCACGCACGCAAGTAGCTGGCCGAGTAGAAGAGCGCATCCACATCGGCAAGGTAACGCTTCTTGTCGGAAGCAAGCTCAGTGTGTCCGATAGCCTTACTCTGAAGTGCAGCGTAGACGCTCTCAGGGTTGGCAACACCGGCGTGGAGTTGCAGCTCGTAGAGGAACTTCGCGCAATAGCGCCGCACGAAATACAATCGGTGGAAGGCTTGGAAGCGCAGGAAGTCCTTCTCCACCTTCACAGGCATCTTGGTATGCGACCGGATCCACGACTGATTGGACAGCATGTACTCGGAGAGAAACGCAAAGTTCTCCGTGACAGTCGGTTCGCCAATGTACTTGAACTCAAACGCATTCTCCTTCGTGTTGGCATAGTGCTGGCCGTGCCCCATCTCGTGGAAGATTGCCGAGTAGTCATCGAATCCACCGATGGGTTTGATACTCAACCGCACATCATTGGGGATGTCGATGGCATAGCAGACTGCCCGCGGATTCTTCGCAGGTCGCTGTTCCGAATCGATCTTCAGGTTGCGCTGTGAGTCGAGTGCAATGCCAAGCCCTTTGTATGTTTCCTTCACAGCGTCAAGCATCACTCCGCCGGCAAAGTACGGATCAAACTTTTCGCTTCTGAACAACGGTGCGAAATCATATCGGAAAAAGTTTGGCCTCTTCACGTTCAGGTATTTCTGGGTTACCTCGTCGAGCAGCTTTGTGTACGAGCTTTCCGATTCGGCGAGAAACTGTTCGGTGGTCTTCTTGAACTCGCTCAATGAGAAGCCCTTGAGTTCCTGCGCCATCTGGTTGTATGACGGGAAGCCGAGTTCCGTTGCCAGTCGCTGGCTGTTCTGCTCAATCTGTCGATGAATGAGATTGAGGGAATCAAGTACAGGGTCGAGTGCTGCGTACAAGCCACCGCGCCGCTTTTGGTTCTTCTCATTGGCAATCAGGCTGTTGACCTGCCGGAACGGGAGCGACTTTTTCTCAAAAGTAATGGTCGCAGTTGCTTCCAGATTGCTTACCCTGTCTGAGAGAGGAGCATTCTGTTTGGAGATGTACTCAGATGCGAGATAGCGCATGAAGTATGTGAGTCGCTTTTTCTGAACGGCGTTTGTCTCGGCCTGCTCGACCCTCTGGACAAGTTTGATATTCTCGACCGTGAACAGATTCGCGTTGGCCTTGTAGAGCGAATCCTGATTGGATTCAGTACCGAAGGCCCAGCTATTCCATCCCATCAGGGACTGAGCCTTGATCAGGTCTTCCGCCTGTGCACGCAAGCTGTCCACATGCTGTGGATCCTGGGATCGCTTCGGCGCACACGACGAGATTAAGACCGCGGAGCCAAGGATGAACGGAATAACGGAACGGAGTTTCATAAAGTCCTCCTAGAATTTTGCAAGCAGCTTAGCGTTTGTTGGATACTGTTCGATCAGTTTCAGTGCAGAGAGCATTGCGTCTCGCGGCGACATTCGTGCAACGGAGCGTCTCAATGCCTGGTGTTGTCCTACCGCCGGACCGAAGAGAAGTTCCTCTCTTCGCGTTCCCGACAAGCCAATATTGAGCGCAGGAAATATCCGTTCGTTGGCAAGGTCACGGTCAAGGACAAGCTCCATGTTTCCCGTCCCTTTGAACTCCTGAAAGATGAGCTCATCCATACGCGACTCAGTTTCGATAAGGGCGGTTGCCACAATTGTAAGTGACCCGCCGTCTTCACATTTGCGTGCAGCGCCAAAGATACGCTTCGGAATCTCCAGCGCCCGCGCATCAACGCCGCCCGACATTGTTCTGCCGCTGCTCTTTTGGTGAATGTTGAACGCCCGACCGAGCCGGGTGAGGGAGTCGAGCAGAATGACGACGTCTTTTCCCGCTTCCACTTTTCGCCGTGCATACTCAAGCACAAGCTGTGCAAGTCGAACGTGCTCACCCCGTTCGCTGTCGCTTGAGCTGGCAAACACTTCCCCCTTGATGGTCCGACGCATGTCGGTGACTTCTTCCGGTCTCTCATCAATCAACAATACCAGCAGGTCAATCTCCGGATTGTTATAGCTGATTGCCCGCGCAAGCTGCTGCATTAACATGGTCTTGCCGGCCTTGGGAGGAGATACGATCAATGCCCGCTGTCCTTTGCCAATAGGGCAAAAGAGGTCGACAATTCTCATCGGGGTATGACCGATTCGGTCCGTCGTGTCTTTTGGTTTCGCTTCAAGACGGATGTGCTCGAAAGGAGAGATAACTTCGTGCTGCGAGAATTCTTTCAATCCCTTCCACTTTTCAACTGATAGTCCATTGACAGTGTCGATGGTTTCCACTTCGGGACTGCGGTTTTGTTTTGGAGAGACCGTGCCTTCGAGTAAGACACCTGCGCGGAGATTGTATTTGGTGATGAGCGAAGGAGGGACGTATGGGTCCCCTGCGGTCTGTCTCTGGGGTGCGGAGCGAGGCCTGATGAAGCCAAATCGCTTTAAATCGATTTCCAGTATGCCGGAGAACTGTGTTGACACGAGATAGGAAAGATATGAAGCTATTAGAAGGTACTTCTGCGACGACTTGGGCTGCTTCCCCAGAAGGTCATCCTACAAGAAAGGTACGATGAAAACCCCAGAGAATCAAAGCGAATCCCGAACTACTTCTTCGGAGCAACCGTCAGAATCATCCGCACAATGTCCTCGTCATCCTTGAGGGTGCCCGACTTCGGCAGACGCGGCACCAGGTCAATCCAGTTCTTATCCTTTGCGAAGATCTCTTTGAAGATGGGGAGGGACTCGTGCACGCGGCCCGCGTTCACCAATGCGACGGCATGCCAGAACTTCATCTCCAGATTGTCCGGGAACATCGCCTCGGCGGCGCTGTACTCGCGGAGAGCACCATCAACATCATTGTGTTCGACAGCGAGATCGCCATTGTTCATATGTTCATATGCCCGGTGCACGTTCACGAGGCGGCGGAGTTCCTTCAGTGGTTCTTCGTTGTCCTCTATGCGCAGTTCCATGGTGCGATCCGCCCATGGCCGTCCCGTGGATTTTGCTTTGACGATCAGAATGGCCGCGGATTGCTTTCCCCTGATGTCTCCGCCGACCGACTGGGCCGCATCGAGTGCTGCGATCATTCTTTCGGCAAGATCGCCTTTCGCACTCTCGTATGCCTTCGACATTGCCGGCCAGACCTTGTCGTTCATCATCAGGTTTGCCTGGACGGAGTAGTTTTTCCCCACAATGTGTCCTGCCCCTTGAATGCACTTGCTGCCAGTGTGTGCGGCGACGTTTCCGTTTACATCGATCATGGCAACCTGCCGTACATCCTTGCCGGGATCGCCCGCGAGCAGAGAGGCAAGTGCTTGAGGTGCGGTCTTTCCTGCACGCATCAGGTCGAGGCCGAGTGGCCCGTACGCGGGATCGACGAATGACTGCGTGGCAACAGCGCCAACGCCTGCTTCCGCCCACGTTACGAGCGATCCGACGGAAAACCAATGTGATTGGACTGCAACTCCCATTTCTCCGGTGACTGTATCACGCGCTGCGATGGAGTAGGTATGAATGGGACGAACGGAGGAAGGCTCCTGTGCGAAAGAGATGCTCAAATACACGACGCCGAGAAGGAAAGAGAGATGGCTGCGAATCATGTGAGACTCCTGGCTGAATATTGTGAATTGAGATCGTTAGTCACGACTCCGTTGAGTTCCCAGGGGGAGCAGCGCGGGCACGCGCCTGGCATATTCCTCGAACTCCTTTCCAAAGGCCTCGCGCAACAGTTTCTCCTCGCTGCGAACGCGCATCAATGTCCCCACCCAAAATACGACGATTGCCGGCAAGAGTGCCCACCAGTAGCTTGCGGCAAGGCCTGTTGCTATCATCATTCCAAACATCCCGGCGTATATTGGGTTCCGCACAATACCGTACACTCCATTCGTGATCAGCTTGTGGCCTTCGACGAGGCGCGCTGCAACAGCCCATTGCTTGCCCAGGGTCCTGACAGCAGAGAGCACGAGCCATGCGGACGTAATAGCAACTCCAGCCGTGATAAGTCCAATTACCAGATCGATGGTGGGAGGGAGTGGTAAGATTGAAGTGAAGGCTGGTCGACGGAACGTCCAGACGATCGCGTACCCGACGGCTTCCAACGCAAGGCCATAAGTTGCAGTGCTCTCGCGGTTCTTCTCCGTAGCTGATGGAGGTCTTTTGCGAAGGAGAAATGCTGCTGCGAAGACAATCCAGCAGAGCATCACAATCGCGAAGACCGTTCTCGGGAGAAGATCAAGTGAACTACCCATGAGGATTCCTTTAGTGAGAGGATCACACGTTATGGTGACGGCGCATTGTGCCTCTCGTGCTTAGATCTTTGGCGGCTCCATGCCCCATTGTGCCCACTCTTCGCGGGTTGGGCCATAGATGCCCGGCACGGCGAGTCCAGCCACTCGCATGAGCGCAACCATCTCGCCACGGTGATGGATCTCGTGTTTGATGAGAGCCATGAGGGTGGTACTGCGTTTCCATTTCTCGCCGTACATTTCATCTTCAACATCGAGTGTTGCGTCAGTCCAGTGGGATTTGATTTGATCGAGGAGGGATATGGCCGCCTCATTGT
>DPLS01000154.1:0-2502 GCA_003541875.1 Bacteroidota bacterium
AAAGCCTTGTTGGCTTCAGCCATCTTGTGTGTATCTTCCTTCTTCTTGATTGCGTTGCCTTCGCCGTTCGAAGCAGCAATAAACTCAGCAGCAAGCTTCTGAGACATTGACTTGTCTTTTCGATCGTTCGCATAGGCGATGAGCCAACGCATTGCAAGAGCGAGACTACGCCCTGCCCGCACTTCTGTGGGAACTTGATAGGTGGCTCCCCCCACTCGCCGGGCCCTCACCTCAAGAATCGGCCTTGTGTTACTGATCGCCTTCTTGAAAACGTCCACGCCGGGAGTTTTTGTTCGTTCTTCAATGAGAGAAAACGAATCGTATATGATTCTCCGGGCCAGATGCTTCTTGCCCTGCTTCATTACGCAGTTGATGAACTGCGAGACCAAGGTCTCATTGTATTTTGGGTCAGACGCAACGACCCTCGAAGAGGATCTTTTCTTTCTCACTTGGATGTACTGTAAAAAATGTGATTACTTTGCTTTTTTCGCACCGTACTTTGAACGGCCCTGCTTTCGATCAGCAACCCCGGCAGTATCAAGCGTTCCCCGGATTATGTGGTACCGGACTCCCGGCAAATCTTTCACCCTTCCCCCGCGGATCATCACGATCGAATGTTCCTGGAGGTTATGCCCTTCACCGGGGATGTATGCCGTGACTTCAATGCCGTTCGTAAGCCGAACGCGAGCGACCTTTCGAAGGGCCGAATTCGGCTTTTTCGGCGTTGTCGTATACACTCGGGTACACACCCCGCGCTTCTGAGGGCTGCCACCCATGGCTGGCGCCTTGCTTTTCCAGGTTACTTTTCTACGGCTCTGTTTGACGAGCTGATTTATGGTTGGCACCCGATACTCCGCTTATAGATTTGTGGCAGACCTCATTCGGAAAGTCTATAAATTTACAAAAACATTTGCAGATTGTCAACATACTGAAACTATCGCTCTGCGAGCGTGCTTGTCCCAACCACCGATTTCTGCTTTGAACTCCCATATTTGCCTGAATCTGCCTCATCAACACTAACCTCGGTTCCCTCGATGGCTGCACCTTCTTTGGTCGTAATCATCAGATCCCTGAGTTCCTTGATTCCGGTGCCCGCCGGGATAAGATGACCCATGATCACGTTTTCTTTCAATCCCAGCAGCATATCCACCTTGCCCTCAATGGCGGCATCAGTAAGCACCTTCGTCGTCTCCTGGAATGATGCTGCAGATATGAAGCTGTCCGTCGACAATGCGGCTGAAGTGATTCCAAGCAGAACCGGTTCCGAAGTTGACGCCTCAGCATCCCGATACTCTGCAACCTTTTTTGCTCTCTTTCTCAGATCACCGTTCGCCTCTCGGGCTTTCTTCCTGGAAACGATTTGACCATTTTTGAACTTGGAATCCCCCTTGCTCACCATAACAACTTTGTCGCGCAAGCCTTCGTTTTCTTCCTCAAATTGCAACTTGTCAACATAGTCTCCTTCAAGGAACTTCGTATCGCCCGAATCAACAACGCGCACCTTTTGCATCATTTGACGAACAATGATCTCGATGTGCTTATCATTTATTTTCACCCCTTGAATGCGATACACTTCCTGGATTTCGTTGACGAGATACTCTTGAACTGCACCCACACCCTTGATCCTCAAGATATCGTGGGGATCAATTGCACCGTCGGAGAGCCGCTCACCCGCGCGAACGTGGTCTCTTTCCTGAACGAGAACGTGTTTGCCCTGCGGGATTGGATACTTGCGCACATCCTTGCCATCATGACTTGTCACAATCACTTCGCGTGAGCCACGCTTCAGGCCACCGAAGCTCACCGTGCCATCAATCTCCGAAACGATCGCGGGATCTGCAGGACTTCGCGCTTCAAACAGTTCGGTGACTCGTGGCAAGCCTCCAGTAATGTCTCGATTCTTGCCGATGTCTCTCGGAATCTTCGCCAGAGTTGTTCCTGGACCAATCTCCTGACCACTATCCACAACCAAATGTGCCCGCGTAGGGATAGGGTGGCTTGCAACTTTTTGCCCCTTCGCGTTCGCGATAACAATCATCGGACTCAGCGTTTTATCGCGCGAATCGATGACGACCTTCTGGATGTGACCCGTCTGTTCGTCAGGCTCCTCTCGGTACGTGACATTTTCCTTGAGATCCGAGTACTTCACCACACCGCCGTGCTCTGAAATAATCACTGAGTTGTACGGATCCCATTCGTAGATCAGCTCACCCTTTGCAATCTTCGCACCATTCTTCAGGAGAAGCGTTGCACCATAGGGCACGTCGTATTTGGTGAGCATTCGGTTGTCTTGGTCCAGCACATTTACTATGCCGCTCCGACCGATGACGATGATCTTCGCACCGTCATCATCCGGAACTTCGATGAACTTGATCCCCTCATACTGCAACTTTCCGTCAAACTTCGATGGCACCTGCGATTGTGATGCAATCAAACTTGCCGTTCCGCCGGTATGGAAGGTCCGAAGTGTCAACTGAGTACCGGGTTCACCGATGGACTGCG
>DPLS01000154.1:2744-3076 GCA_003541875.1 Bacteroidota bacterium
GTACCGGGTTCACCGATGGACTGCGCCGCGATAATCCCGACCGATTCGCCTGCCTGGATGAGGTTCGCCGTCGTAAGGTTGCGGCCATAGCACAGGGCGCACACGCCTCGTTTGGCTTCGCACGTGAGCACCGAACGAATCTCCACGGCCTCAATCGATGTCTCTGCAATCTCGTTGGCCTTGTCCTCGTCTATAAGCTCGCCCGATCTGATAATGAGTTGCCGGGTCATGGGGTCAACAACGTCATGCACGGCAACCCGGCCCATGATGCGTTCGGCCAGCGGCTCCTTGATATCTTCCCCTTCTTTGAGCGCCTCGGTCACAACACCACG
>DPLS01000316.1 GCA_003541875.1 Bacteroidota bacterium
ACTCGCCGACATCCCAGAACACCACTGTCGGAGAGAGGGTGAGCAGATACACTGTAGCTGTAACCAGGAACACCCCGATCGCGATAATACGGTTAAGTTTCTTGTGCGTCATGAATTCCTCTGTTCGTAGGAAATGAAGTCGTCACGGACGTTCTGTGCGTTGCTTTCTTCTGGACGACTTGTACAAACCGTGTCAATATAGATGAAAAATGAATGAGTTTCAAGAAACTAAGGGAGGAGCCGCTCGGAGATCTCGTCACACAGGAGGAATCCCTTCGGTGTGAGCCGCAGGCGCCGGTCTTCGATTGCGGCATACTCTTCATTGATCAGTTGATTAATGGTGGACTCGTGGGTGTCTGAAAGAAGCACACCGAACTCTCGTTCAAAACGCGTCAAATCCAGGCCGTCACTGCGCAGTCCGAGAAACACTCTTTCGTTCATTAACTCCCTTGCCTTCACAAACTCCTGAGAAGTGAGGGGCAATTGGTTGCCCAGTAGTCGCTCGCAATAGTGGGAGAGATTGGCAATATTCCACCATCGCTTGCCAAATCCGGCCTCCTGCTGTTTCCAGAACGAATGCGCAGAAGGACCGAACCCGAGGTAGTTCTCATGAGTCCAGTAGTTGTAATTATGTCGTGATCTGAACCCAGGTCTGGCATAGTTGGAAACCTCATAATGCTCAAAGCCGTGGCTGCCAAGGAACTTCATAGTGAACTCATACATCTCCGCCTCCTCCTCCACAGGATTGGGAGAAACCTGTTTCGAAGCAACGAGTCGAGCCAGAGGAGTATTCTCTTCAACGATCAGACTATAGGCTGAGATGTGTTGAGGCGCCAGGGAGAGTGCTTGATTGAGGTTGCTCTTCCACCGTGCAAGTGTTTGTCCCGGGATGGAGAAGATCAGATCAATGCTGAGATTTTCAAACCCGGCTGCCCGGGCAAGCCTAACACACTGCAGCGCCTGATTCGCATCATGAATGCGACTCAGGAACTTTAACTCATCCTCGTGGAACGACTGTATCCCAATGCTGAGTCGGTTCACTCCAAGCAACCTGTACGCGCGGAGTTTTTCTGTCGTCACGGTTCCCGGATTGGTCTCAACCGTAATCTCAGCATCACTCCCGATCTTGTAGACTTCGTGCAAATGACTGAGGAGAGACCCGAGTTGTTCGGGAGAGAGAAGCGATGGGGTTCCACCACCAAAGAATACCGTCTCGAACGTGACGCCATCACCCAGGGATCGGTACATCTCAATCTCACGATGCAATGCACTTAGAAAATCTACCATCGATGAGCGGTTCTCGATTGAATAGAAGTCGCAGTACAGGCACTTCTTTTCACAGAACGGAATATGGACATAAAGTGATGGCATTATTCGATAGCGTTTCTTGTCATCATCGGACTATTGTACCTATCCGGCCCCATCGAGTTGATTTGATCCGCTCAACCCACCCATAGACTGAGTGATTCTCGTCCCACGACCAGTAGACCATAAACGCCTTCCCGATGATCAGGTCGGCCGGAACAAATCCCCAGAAACGACTATCCAGACTGTTGTCTCTGTTGTCACCCATCATGAAATAGTAATCCTTCTGTACCCGATATGTTCGGGCCGGTACGTCATCAATAAGAACCTCAGAGGATGAGGTTGAGGCGATAGTATGTCCTTCATGCTGGATGACGTCCCAGTACTCGCTCACGTTGTTACCGGTAAGAGAGATCTCACTGCCGGATTTTGGAATGATGATCGGTCCAAAGTTGTCCTCATTGAATTCGGCGCCGCGTGGAAAAATCCGATAATCGCGGAACCCACGCGGATAGAGCAAGGGTCGATCTGCTCTGGCATGCCGCGGCATCGGGACTGGCCTTCCGTTGACAACAACAACTCTGTTCACAATTGCGAGCGTGTCTCCCGGAAGTGCAACGCACCGCTTCACATAATTGACAGCTTCATTTGAGCTGCCGTTGACATTACCTCCCGGAAATTCGAACACTGTAACGTCACCTCGTCTGGGGAGACTCACCGCCGGCAGTTGGAGTGAGGGAAGGTGAACGTTTGTAAAGGGAACGGTACGAGGGGTGCGAGCACCATAAACGAACTTGTTCACGAGAACGAAATCACCGGCAAGCAGCGTGTTCTCCATCGAGCTGGTGGGTATACGGTAGGCCTCAACGATAAAGAACTTCAGGAAGAGGGCCGCCAGGACGGTGACGAGCACGATCTCAACATAGTCACGGACGCGAAGACGAAGTCTCGTCTCCAAGCCATCCGCCTCAAGAGCTGCATCCGAGTTGCTTGCCGCTTCAGCCTCCTCTGCCATCTATGTCCATTCCCGATTCATCGGATTCGCTACTTGATGAGCGTTCCAATGCGACTCGGTCGGATCGAAGCAAGCTTGCTGAAGATATCAAACAGCGCAATGTTCGGATCCCATGACCAGTAGACAATCATCGGTGTGCCCACGATGTTCTCTTCCGGAATGAATCCCCAGAACCGTCCATCGAGACTGTTGTCCCTGTGGTCACCCATCCCGAAGAGATAGTTGCGTTCCACTTTGTACTCGGTTGTTGGCAGGCCGTCCACCAGAAGTCGAGCACGGTCATCGATCCGGACAGCATGNNATTCCCGATTCATCGGATTCGCTACTTGATGAGCGTTCCAATGCGACTCGGTCGGATCGAAGCAAGCTTGCTGAAGATATCAAACAGCGCAATGTTCGGATCCCATGACCAGTAGACAATCATCGGTGTACCCACGATGTTCTCTTCCGGGATGAACCCCCAGAACCGTCCGTCGAGACTGTTGTCCCTGTGATCACCCATCCCGAAGAGGTAGTTGCGTTCCACCTTGTATTCAGTTTTCGGCATGCCGTCGATCAGG
>DPLS01000116.1:0-3618 GCA_003541875.1 Bacteroidota bacterium
TTGAACGGATTCGGGTAGTTCTGATTTAGCTCATACACCGTTGGCATCCCGACGTTTTCCCTTACACCGGTCAGCACATCGATCTGGATTGGCTCGGCGAAGTGGATCGTTCCATCCAAATCCACTTGCTTTAGCCTGTACATCCATGTGCCTGAACCGGGTGCAGCATCGGTGAAGTTATATGTTTGAGGTTCATTCGTCGTTCCGTGGCCCGCAACGAAGCTGTTGGGAATCTCAAAATACTCTTGTTCACTCGCCCTCTTGCGCTGCATGTAGAACCCATAGTTATTCACTTCGCTGAGTGTAACCCACGCGAGCGCAACATCGCCATTCTGCAGCACACTGCCACTAAATGAAGCGAGCTGGATGGGAAGAGCACTCTGATTAGCCCCTGTGAAGTCCGACAACGATGAAAGGCTGGTGCCAACGAGAGTGTTGCTTCCGCCGGCGGTTCCAACAACGCTCCAATGAGAACCATCCCACTTGCCAAGGGCAATATTCGCTTCACTGCCAACAACGTCAACGGGAAGGTATGTAAATGTTGCGTCACAGAGGAATCCCGAAATGCCACTTTGTAACACTGTCCAGTACCGTGTCAGGTAATCCGCTGAGGCTAAGTTGGGATGTACTCCATCCGTAACCCTGACAGCGGCATAGGCAGAGGCGTATGAACCGGACGTGAAGTTTAACGTCACCGGTGAATACTCGGCGGTCCCCGTGTTATCTCCCACCGGAAATGTGAATGACCCATTTGCAGCAAACGTCTTCCGAAGTTCACCCGTACCAGTGGCAACCACCATCGCCGAAGCAGACGGGCTCCCACCAATTGTTGCCGAAGCACCAAGGGTAAGATTGTTCGACCCAAGGACTAGGAGACCACTGGTTAGTGTGAGCGTGCCGTTGACTGTTTCGGATCCCAATAGCGTTGTGGTTCCTGCACTTATGGTTAGGTTGTTCAGCGTGGAAAACTCGCCACCAACGTCTGCAGTTGGATACGTATTGGTAGCAGTGAGTTCGAGTGTGCCTGTTCCTTCCGTGAAAACATCCGTTGTGCTATTTGAAGAAATGCTCCCGCATCTAAGTGTGCCCCCTGCCGTCATCGTAATCGTACCAAATCGGTTAACGCTGCCAGTGTTGCCCAACGAAACAACCCCCGGGACCGTTAGCTGAGAGCTCGCTGCAAACGTAAGTGTACCGGCTCCACCGCCGCCGGTTGGACTACCAAGTTGCACGCTAGCACAAACTGCATTCGATACATTTACTGTAACATTCTCACCACCGTCAATGATCACAGCATCTCCTGAACCTACTCCTTGGGAAGTAAAGCTCTTGCCACTTGCCGTGTTGCCTGCGGTTGCTGTTAAGGTCAAGTGAGTATTGTCGATAATGGAAGCTACAGTCCTGGTAATGCCTTGTGGGTTCGATGCTGTGATAATGCTGCCAACAGCTAGTTCTGTAGTGAAGAAAGTCCCGGTACCCGTAACTGCCGTAGAGGAACTTGAATAAGCGATGGTACCAGTCCGACTAACTCCTGCTGTCCATGTAGCCGCCGCGCTCCAATTCCCATTGGCGGCGCTGGTTACCGTTGCCGCATGTGCAGAAGTTGCGTCAAGCATGGCAATGCTCACCAGGACTCCAAGCAGGATCAAAAAACGGTTCATATAACCTCGCAAATAGTTTGTCCAAAAAGGTGTTATCGTGGTTCGACCCACATGTCAATTCATGCTGCTTCTATCGCAAACTACATGCCACCACCCGCACACTACTAATTCCTGAAAATTGTGCAGATGTATTTGGAATTTCTACAACATGGTGTAGCCACGAAGTGAGAATAACACCCTCGGTGGTCAAGACTACATAGGCAGAGACCAACAAGAAATATCAGCGGTAGGTTGACCTATCCAAAGAGGTTGTTCTTTGGAAGAAATTCTCTTCGAATGCGCCTGAGAAATTGTCGAGTGAGCCTTAGGTTGGATGTGACTTTGGGAGACCTGCAGAACAATGGCAAGATTTGTCTTGAGGGAAATCGGATATCGCACTTCAACTAAGATGCCGATCTCAGCACTGATTCACGCTGACTAGTTGTAGCTTTGGTAATGGCTTGTCACTTAGCACTTGCGATCAAGTTGTTCAACGTAGATACAACATGCACAGGAGGATCTGCTACGTGCCCCGCGCGTCCCTGCCCCACAAGAGCTTTGCCCGCAATACATCAAAGTAGGAGCGGCTCACACGCTTGACCAGATTTACGGTGTGGGAAGCTTTGCGGATGTTCACTTCGGCTGGTGGTTTGAGGACGGCCTCCTCCTGCCCGTCAACCGAGATGAGGATCTCGTCTGAATGCGTCTGCGCAACAACGCGGATCGTGTCTGTATCTGGGATGATGAGTGGACGACCACTGAGCGTGTGCGGTGACACGGGCGTAATCCCGATGACGCCGCTTGTCGGTGTCACAATCGGTCCGCCGCTCGAAAGAGCATACGCGGTTGAGCCGGTAGGAGTTGAGATGATAAGCCCATCTCCACGGTAGGTGACCGCGAAGACGTCGTTGATGTAGACATCGACATTAATCATTCGCGACGAGCGCGATTTGTCAACGACAACATCGTTGAGACCATGCAACACACTTCCCGGCGACGCCGATACGGTTGCCTGCAACACTAGACGCTTCTCAACAACATACTTCTTAGCCAGGACTTCTCCGATTGCTTCCTGCAATTCTTCAGGCGCAAGTTCGGCAAGGAAGCCCAGCTTCCCAAGATTCACTCCTAGGATGGGCGTGCCTGCAGCCCCCACCGACCGTGCAGCAGCAAGCATCGTACCATCACCACCGAACGCAACAAGCATGTCCACGTCCCTGTAGCACTGTTCTCTCGTTCCTGTCTTCTTTAGCTTGAAGTGAACACCATTCTTCTCGAGAAGTGTGGCCAACCTGGTCTCCAGTGTGTATTCCATGCCTGAACGATCCAGTTGCGAGACGAGCAGCGCCACAACTTTGCTCAACTCAGGTTTGTCAAGATTTCCGATAATACCGAATTTCATGGCTTCCCTTCCTCCGGCTTCGGCGTTATGGATGACGGTTCGGCGGGCTTACTCGCCTCGTCGACATAGTTGAGTTTAAGTTCTTTAAGCAGGTTCGTGAGGAACCGATCCTCATCTTGCGCGAGGTTGCCCTTCGTCTTCTCTTTCAACATCTCCAGCATGTCGATTGAACCTTGAGCAGCGGCAAGGTCGCGCTCCACTTTGTCTGTAACAGGATTCTTGATCTTGCCGAGCTGGTGCATGGTCAGGGTATGGAACATCATGACGAGTTGCATGAACATGAACTGGTTCTTCTCTTGAGCGTTCATAGTGTACTCCGTTGCTGTTTCTTCTGCAATTCCCAAAGTTTCGCATATTTAACGAATATGTATGCCATCGAAACGAACGAAAGGATGAAGCCTTGAAGTCCGTCGAGGAAGCCGCGCCGCACGACGTACATCTTGAAGAACAGAAATGGCGGTCGTATCAGTACGTCCAAAAGCGAGAACCGCTTGCCTGCTGCCTGCAGATCTTGTGCCGCAAGTGTTGTGTACCTGTTGAATTTTTGAAAGTAGTGTTGAAGGTCGGGATCGGTGT
>DPLS01000116.1:3968-4396 GCA_003541875.1 Bacteroidota bacterium
GCCTGCGTCCGGCGGAACAGTCTGGTAACGCGTGAAGGGTACCATCCACAGTGTTTGATCCACTTGCCAAGGAAGTATGCACGGCGTGCAGTATCGTAGCCAGCAATAGCACCATCATTCTCTCTGAGCTTCTGTTGAATCTCAAGTGCCAGCTCGGGCGTGACACGTTCATCAGCATCGAGCCAGAGAATCCATGCACCTGTTGCATGTTTCAGAGCGTCATTCTTCGTGGCACCGTATCCACGCCATGGAATCTGCAGGACCTTGGCCGGAAAGTTCTTTGCCAGCTCTACCGTCCGGTCAGCGCTTCCTGAATCAACCACGATAATCTCATCTGCCCAGCGAACACTCTCCAGGCATTCACTGATGTTGTGTTCTTCGTTCAGCGCGAGTGTTATGACGGAAAGGCCGTTCATCAGGTTACCTCG
>DPLS01000116.1:4711-7246 GCA_003541875.1 Bacteroidota bacterium
TCGAAACAGCAGGCCGACCAACAGGTCCATCACTCCCCCAACGAGGAACATTAATGCAACGGAACAAAGGAGACCAGCACACAACGGGCGAATGCTCTCAGGCAACAATGAGCTTCGTAAAGTCCGTACCGCAACATAGAAGGTGGATGCGAATAGCCATAGCAAAGAAGAGAGACCAACGATCCCGCTCTCCATATAGATCTGCAGGAAGTCATTATGCCAGCTCCCTATCCCTTTGTCAGCCACCTGATCCCAGAAGGGAAAAATCTCGCGAAATGTGCGCGGTCCGAATCCCAAAATAGGATGCTGATCCCAGATGGCGAATGCCCCCCTCCAAAGCACGTCGCGATCGCTTGACCGGGAAAATACATGCACCAAATCATCAAGCCGGGCAGCGACGCTTGGCGACAAAATAGCCAAGGCGATTCCTCCTACCAGAAACAGTGCAAGCATTCTCCGTTCCTTGACAACTCCCACGAAGAGAACAACGATGGCCATTCCGACCCAATGAAGTCGGTCAAACGTGAAAATGATTCCACATGCCAGAAGAACACAACTCACCATCCAGATCCATCGGAGGGGAATGAACTCCTTTGCTGTGCCGAGAAACAATGCAACCGTCAGCACGATACACAGATAACCGCCGAGCGTGTAATACCCAGCGGTCGTCGATGATGCCCGCGGCACAACTCCGGAAGCATACTTCACCATACCGATCACGCTCGCGACTGCGGCAGCAATCAAGAGCGACCGTATGAGCAATCGCAACTGCTGCATATCTGCAGTGTCAAACAGCTGAGTCATTAGATAAAATGAAACGTAGAAGATGACCTCCGTGTAGAACGCCACACTACTCGTTCTCACATCCGTTGATACAAGGATTGACAGGATTCTTGCCGCGATAAACATAAGGAACGGAAGATCCAGCGGCGTGGCTTTGAACGCCAGTTCCTTAGTGTCAATACTCTTCCAGATCCACAACACCGCAAGCACACCTACCATGCCCTGAGCGAGCGTAATTGAGAAGATGATCGAGATTGTAAGGCCAACAATCGAGACAAGAACAACACGATTCAACATGATGTTAGGCACGTCCGGTCCAACGTTTCAGTCGTTTCGTCAACGGTTGCAGAAACAGCACTACATGCCGCCACCAATCCGGGGGTTGTTCATCGATCTTTGAATCGAACTGCCAATCAAATGCGGCAATGCGCTCCTTCATTACCGCCGGATGTGTGTCTGCGAATCGTTTGAGATGCCCCAGGTCGTTGAATGTTTGCTCGACAGAAGGAACGATCTGCTTCACTTCCTCGTCGTTGCTGTAGTACAACTGATGAAAGCCGATGTTCTTCGTGTACATCACCCGTGGAGGACGAACCCATCCGTAGTGGTAGATCTCGGCATCAATTCGCCTGGCCTTCGGTTTGGAATTGTCGCGATGGCGGAAGTCCATGCCATCGCCCCATGAAACAATATCCGGGTGTCTCTTGATGACCCGGGATTCCTTCACATACCAGCCGCGGAAGTTATCCTGATAGAAATCATAACTCCCGTAGAAATGCTTGTACCCAAACTGCAGAGCTTCGACGCTCTCATCGCCGAGATACCTCTTCATCGATGAGTGGACGGTCGGGTAGTACTTCTCGTGAAGGACCTCGTCCGCCTGAATGTAGAAACACCAGTCGCCGGTACACCGCTCAAGGGCATGGTTGGTTTCAATCGAAATCAGCCGGCCCCCATCCCGCAAACCCATGTCCCACTCTCGCTCAATGATAGTGAGTTTTGGGGACGAGATCGTGTTCACAAGTACCAGCGTTTCGTCATCGGACTTGCCAACATTCAGAATAAATTCATCGCACAGCGGCAGAATGGATGACACAGCCTCAACAACAGGATAACCATACCTGGTTGCGTTTGCGATAATCGAGAAGCCACTGACTTTCACTCGGACACCTGGAATTGGAGTTCGTACAACCGCTTGTACGTTCCCTTGTTGTTCGTCAGCAGTTCAGCATGAGTTCCTTCCTCGACAATCCGGCCTTTCTCAATCACGATGATCCTATCTGAATGCTGGATTGTGGAAAGTCGATGAGCGATGACGACGGAGGTTCTTCCTGCCAGGGTCCGCTCGACCGCTTCCTGTACGAGGATTTCCGATTCCGTGTCCAGCGCCGATGTTGCCTCATCAAAGATCAGTATGGGTGGATTCTTCAGGATTGCACGGGCCAGTGAAATGCGTTGACGTTGACCACCGGAGAGTTTTGTTCCCCTATCCCCGATAATCGTGTCATATCCGTGTGGCAGTTTTGAAATAAACTCGTCCGCATTTGCTATCCTGGCAGCTTCAATGACCTTGGCAATCGGGGTTTCACTTCTTCCATAGGCGATGTTATTGCGCACCGTGTCGTTGAACAGGATCGTCTCCTGAGTAACAATCCCCATCAGGTTGCGTAGTGAATCCACGGTAACATCGCGCAGGTCCGCCCCGTCAATCGTGAGCCGTCCCTGGATCGGGTCATAGAAGCGCGGCAGCAA
>DPLS01000116.1:7477-8137 GCA_003541875.1 Bacteroidota bacterium
GGGTCATAGAAGCGCGGCAGCAAGTCCACAAGAGTCGATTTCCCTCCTCCACTCGATCCCACAATTGCGACACGCTCACCTTGCTTGATCTCCAGGGAAATGTTCTTCAGAACCTCCCCGCCTGTTTCATATCGGAACGAAACAGCCTCGTAACGGATCGCTTCATTGAATTGCTGGATTGGCTTCGCCGTGTCTCGATCTGTTATTTTGGGAGGAGTGTCGAGAACCTTAAAGACACGCTCCCCCGCCCCGATTCCCTCCTGTATACTGTTGAATACCTGCCCGAAGAGCTTGAGCGGCTGCATCATTTGTGAAATGATCGTGATGTAGACTATTAGACCGCCCGGCGTCATCGATCCACTCCCGTCAATCACGCTACGCCCCATGAACCAGAGGATGGCTGCAATGGCAATTACACCAAACATCTCAGAAATCGGTGTCGCCAGATTACGCCGCCGCTGAATCGACTTGATGAGTCGAGCAAAGCGCGACGACTCGCTGGTGAACCGGTTGACTTCGAACTCCTCCATGCTGAACGCCTTCACGATGCGGACGTTAGCAAGCGTCTCATCGAGAATCGAGATCATGTCCGCCATCTTCTCCTGGGACTGCATCGATTTCTTCTTGAGCCTGTCGGCAATGCGACTGATAATGAAACCC
>DPLS01000066.1 GCA_003541875.1 Bacteroidota bacterium
CACATGCTGTTGGGAGTGCCTTCCCACGACTTGCTGAGCGTGGCATCGGAGACAATATTCTGAAGCAGCACCTCGTCCATGTTGTTGCTGGTGGTCTGGTAGTAGTTACCGCTGGAAAACGTGAAGTCAACAACCAAACGGGTGGTCGGATTGAACTCCTGGTTGTGGTTGAGGCGAATATTGAACTGCGTCTCCTTGCTATAGGTGGGATCTTCTGAAAGTCCACTGATGGTTTTTGCATAGGAGGCACTTATCCCGCCCGTGAAATTGTAGCGTAGCGCGTACCGGAAGTCCGAGTAGAGAACCCAGGTTCCCTTGGTATAGCCATCGCCGCGCAAGTTAATATCAAAGTAGTCGTTGATGGCCCAGTAGTAACCAAGATGTGTGAGGTACCGACCCCGGGCAGCGTTCTCGCCGTATGCTGGAGCAATGATTCCGGAGCGTCTGCCTCTCTCGGTGGGAAAAATGCCGAAGGGTAGCGCAAAGACCGGAACATCTGAAACATAGAGGTACACCGGGCGGGCAACGACCTGGTCCTTCACAGTCACCTTCATCTCCGGACTGCCGAAGTAGTAATGTGGATGGTCGAGATCGCACGTCGTGTACTTCCCTTCCCCGACGAACAGGACATCCGTATCGACTCTTTTGATCTCCTCTCCGTAGTACAGCCCTTTCTCAATCTCGGTCTCGCCGAGAATGATCTTCCCTTTCTTGCTTTTAAAGTTGTACGTGATTTTGGATCCGTGGTACTTCTCGCCGCCGTCAATAAGGTCGGGCTGGCCACGGAACTTCTTTCCCGTCGTGTCGGCGGTGTCGGCAATACCAACCGCGTTCAGGATCGACGTGTTCCAGTTGACATCAATATTCTCCGCCTTCAAGCCCAGCTCCCTGTACTTGATGTCGCCTTTGCCGTACATATACATCGTCTTGGTGGCAAGAGAATACACCACGGAATCGGAGGCGGAGTACGCCACCACGGAATCGACTCCCGACACCGACTTGATGGCTCTGACCGTGTCCGCTTTTGTCGTATCGACAACTGACGCCAATGGTTTTGCCGCCGTCGTATCGGACACGGGGCGTTCCTGGGCAAAGACCTGCGCTGACACGACAAACATCAGGGCGCCAAGAAGACTTGCCGCGTATGTCAACCGAAGATGTCTCAATGCAGAGTGTAGATTGTCCGTCTCCGTAAACTCAACAGACCCGCCCTACCGTTTCTTTGACTTCCACCATCTGTTCAATCGCTCCCGGATTGATTTCTCCTCTCCGATATCGACCGGTCGATAATAGATTTTCGTCTTCAGATTGTCCGGCAGATATTGTTGCTCAACGAAATGCTGATCGTAGCTGTGGCTGTACTTATACTCCTCGCCGTAGCCGAGGTTCTTCATCAGTTTGGTCGGGGCGTTCCGCAGGTGGAGCGGTACGGGTTCATCAGGCATGTTCCGCACGTCCGACATTGCCTGATCAATCGCCGCGTACGATGCATTGCTTTTCGGACAGGAGGCGAGATACGTCGCTGTTTGAGACAGGACTATTCTTGCTTCCGGCATGCCGATGTAATCGACCGCGGTGAAACATGAGGTTGCGAGCGTCAAAGCGTTGGGATCTGCATTTCCAATGTCTTCGGAGGCGAGAACGATCATCCGTCGGGCGATGAACTTTGGGTCTTCTCCTCCATCAAGCATGCGCGCCATCCAGTAGACGGCGGCATCGGGGTCACTTCCCCGGATACTCTTGATGAATGCCGAAATCTGGTTGTAGTGTTCTTCCCCTCCCTTGTCATACTTCACATATTTCCGCTGAAACGCCTCTTCGATCTGTTTCTTCCCGACGATGCGTTTGCCTTCCGCTGTGGGCTTGCAGAGACTGATCGCTGTTTCAAGGCCGTTCAACATCATTCGAGCATCACCACCCGATAACATGATGAGATATTCGCGCTCATTCACCACGATTGACTGCTTGGCCAGCACCGTGTCCGTATGCAGGGCGTGGTCAATGATGGAATTGAGCTGCGTTGTGCTGAGAGGCTCCAGCACATAGAGGCGGCTTCGGGAGAGTAGCGGAGAGATCACCTCAAACGAAGGGTTCTCTGTGGTTGCGCCAATAAGTGTAATGACACCATCTTCCACGCTATGGAGCAGTGCATCCTGTTGCGCCTTGTTGAACCGATGAATCTCATCGATGAACAGGATCGTGCGCTTGCGAAGGTGCTTTCGGTTCGCCTCGGCACGCTCTATCACCTCCCGCACATCTTTCACACCCGAGGAAACGGCATTGAGCTGGAAGAAATCGGCTTTCGTGTGCTTCGCAACAATCCGAGCGAGCGTCGTCTTCCCGCTGCCGGGTGGACCCCAGAAGATCATGGATGGAAGCTGATCTGTTTCGATAAGCACACGAAGCGGTTTGCCCTGTCCGAGCAGATGCTCCTGTCCGACAAACTCGTCCAGCGTGTGGGGACGTACACGTTCCGCAAGGGGTGCTTCCGTTCCTGACGGTTGGGTTGATGGTGGGATTCGTGGTGCCGTGGGTGAGAAAAGATCCATGGGGAATTACGGATTTCAGATTACGGCAACGGCACTAACAAGTCGGTAATCCGTCATCTGTAGTCTGTAGCCGGCGTCTCTCTTAGTTTTTCTTTCTGACTTTGTAGACTGTTTCCCCCTCACGAGCCATTCCGTATTTTTCTCGTGCGACTTTTTCAATGGCTTTCTTGTCGCCATCCAGCGCCTTCGATTCGGCCTGGAGTTGTTTTGTCTCAGCTTCGGCTTGCTGGATCTTCGCCTGAAGCTCTGCCTTCTGACCTTGCAGTCTAAGTCGCTGTACAACCCCATGGTTACCGAACAGCAGGAAGAGAACCAGCGGAATCCCGATCACCAAGCCGAGCATGGCGCGCTTGTTCTTGACGAGCTTCTTCAGCATCGCCCTAATGTCGAACGGCTTCTTGTCTTTGCGGTAGAAGAGATTATCCATGGTGCTCCAATGTACTACATATTCGGAGCGTTTTCAAGCAGACGGTGCCATCAGGATATAACTGGCCTGAGCCAGCAATGAGCGGATCCCTCTATCCTTTATACCACTCCTTCGTTGGTTGGTATGTCGTTCTGAGAGCGTTCTTCTCTCCGTGCCGCTCAATGGCAAGCGAGATGAGGCGGTCGAGCAACTCAGAATAGGAAATCCCCGATGCTTCCCACAGCTTCGGATACATGCTGATGGATGTGAATCCCGGAATCGTATTGACCTCGTTGAGATAGATCGTATTCTTCTTTCCGGTCACAAAGAAATCCACGCGTGCCATCCCTGCCAAATCCAAAACCTTGAACGCCTTCACTGCAATCTGGCGGACTTCCTTCACGACCTTCTTGGGAAGGTCTGCTGGAATGACTGCCGCAGATTTCCCGTCAACGTACTTTGCATCGTAGTCATAGAACTCATTAGAAGGGATGATCTCCCCGGCTATCGAAGCAATTGGAGTGTCGTTGCCGAGCACAGCGCATTCAATCTCACGTGCGCTCTTTACCCCCTGTTCAACGATGACTTTCCTGTCATAGCTTGCTGCTTCGGCGATGCAGGCAACCAGTTCTTTTCTGTTGTGGGCTTTGGAGATACCAACGCTTGAGCCGGTGTTTGCAGGCTTCGTGAATACGGGATACCTCAACAGTTTCTCGACCCCGGCAACAACCTGCTTTGGTTTTGATTTGCACTCGGAAGAGTGAAACCAAACATACTTCGGCACGGGTATCCCGGCCTGTTCGTACAGTTGTTTCTGCACAATCTTATCCATGCCGACTGCGGAGCCAAGAACGCCCGCTCCAACATATGGAATGTTGGCAAGCTCGAGCAGTCCCTGCAACGTCCCGTCTTCGCCGTACGTTCCATGAACCAGCGGAAACACAACGTCGAGCTGGCTGTCGCTTTCGCCATTGATGGACATGAGGGCCTGCCGGTTTGGTTCGGGAACAAGAAAGCGCTCGGGCTCTTCTTCAAGAGCGTGCTTCGACTTCAGCAACTGCAGCGCCTTACCGGAACTCAACCATCGCCCCGATTGTGCAATGCCAATAGGAACGACCTCGTACTTCTCCTCGTCGAGCGCCTTAATGACTGAGGTTGCCGAAACCAGCGACACTTCGTGTTCACCAGATCGACCGCCAAAGATGACTCCTACTCTAAGCTTGTTAGGCATATCCTGAATGCGATTTGAGGGATTGGGAAATTGGATCTGTTGGACTATGGATCCTCATGATAATCCGAGCGTGTGAAGTTTGTCCGCCACGTACTTTCTTAGTTCCTCTTCCGTAAGATCGGGTTGCTCGCTCTCATCAATCGCACACGCAATCTTACCGGTGAAGTCTTTGCCATAGCTTTGCACGCTTACCTTCTGAAGCCTCTCCACGTCCTCCCGCGTAAGGCCGCGTGGCCCGCCGAGGACGGTCGCCACAAACGTGATGTGAGCAGCATGCTCAACCTTCTCCATTTTGAAATATGCTTCAAAAAGATCGGCCCCGTAGGTTACCACGCCGTGGTTGGCAAGCAGAATTGCATCCGCCTGCTTGACGAACGGCGCAAGCGAAGCAGCTACTTCTGGAGTTGATGGTGTAGCATACTCGGCAAGAGGAATTGCCCCCAACCCAACAATGACTTCGGGAAACATGCAACTGTTGAGCGGAATCCTTGCCGTCGCAAAGCCCGTGGCATGGATCGGGTGCGCGTGCACTACAGCTCTCACGTCCGGCCGCTGCTGGTAGATAAACAGATGCATGCCGATTTCCGTTGAGGGCTTTCCGACACCTCCGACGTGTTCTCCATTTGAAGTAACTTCGACAAGATCGTTCTCACTCACCATCCCCTTGTTAATCCCCGATCGTGTTGTGAGGATGTTCCCGTTGTCCAGTCGAACGCTGACGTTCCCGTCCGTGGCGGTGACCATACCGCGACCGTACAGACGATGACAGACATCGACGATTTCGTCGTGTGTATTGCTTCCGATTCTTGTCATATGATCAGGTACCGCATTCGAATGTTTCCAGAGAGCGTTCTATCAACGTCCAGACTGGAATTCTCGAACCAAGCAAAGTTAGATATTTCACTATGGAGATTCAAGCAATCAACTACCGCAAATATTTCATATAGAGAGGAGCCAGTGACGTAGACGAAGGAATCTGCTTCTCCCACACTTCGTACACCAGCCGTTCCGCATCTCTTTCCCACGTAATGAGTGTCCCACCGTCTTCTGTCTGGCTCTTTTTGCCATTCGTCCGTGTCACCTCTCTTTCCGGCGCGAACGTCAGTGTCATCTCATCTTTGGTTGCGCGGAGCCCATCTATGGCACCAAGAGAACTGAACGTGTACGTGATTTCCGCCATGAGCGTATCACCAAGAACCCGCAATCGCTTGCCTGTAATCTTGCGACCGTACGATTCGAACTCCTCCACTGTCGCGGCACCGTAGGCATTCATCAACTCGTCAAAGTCTCTCTTCACAAGAGAGTCGGACGGCGCCGTAGAACGTATGTCGATGAGGTGTATGATTCCTTCACCGCCGCCATTGGCTTTGACCGTGATGATATGCTCGCTGGTGCGCACGAAGAGACATCCGGGAAACGCAAGCAGAAACATAGCCGAGACCATTCCCGCCCGTTGTCGCAAAAAATGTGGCACGTCATTCTCCTTTCAACCACTCTTCTGCAATCTGTACGGCATTTGTCGCCGCCCCCTTGCGGAGATTGTCAGCGACAACCCACATATTCAGACCGTTGCCAACCGAGTCGTCCCGGCGCAGCCGTCCCACGAAGACTTCATCCCGATCCCGGGCGGTTATCGGCATTGGGTATTTTGCATTGGCAGGATCGTCAAGCACCACAAGGCCCGGAGCGAGAGCAAGAGTGTCACGGATCTCGTTGAGCTCGAAGGGTCGTTCAAACTCCACATTCACCGCTTCACTATGTCCACCCCATACTGGCACACGAGTGCAGGTTGCAGTGACCTTGATTGTCTCGTCGCCCATGATCTTCTTGGTCTCACGGATCATCTTTTGCTCTTCTCTTGAATACCCATCATCCAAGAACACGTCGACGTGCGGCAGGACGTTGAACGCAATCGGGTGTGGGAATTTCGCTTCTGCAACAGGCCTCTTTGCCACTTCCGCCTCAAGTTGAGAAAGCCCCTTCTGCCCCGCACCGGTGACAGATTGATACGTTGACACAACCACTCGCTTGATTTTCCACCGGTCGTGCAACGGCTTCAGTGCAACAACCATCTGGATCGTAGAGCAATTGGGATTTGCAATAATGCCTTTGTGGTGAAATATCATCTTCCGGTTAACTTCAGGAACCACAAGCGGCACGTCATCGTCCATCCGGAAAGCACTACTATTGTCGATCATGAGTGCGCCGGAGCGGACGGCATGGGGCGCAAATTCCTTGCTCACCGCGGCCCCAGCAGAGAAGAGCGCCACGTTGACATTGTTAAATGATGATGGCCCAAGTTTCTCAACAATCATGGTTTGAGCGCCGAACTTCATTTCCTTCCCCGCCGAGCGCTCTGACGCCAGAAGAACAAGCTTGCCAACTGGAAATTGCCGCTCCTCCAGAACTTGTACCATCTTGCGGCCCACAAGTCCGGTCGCTCCAACAACCGCTACATTACATGTATGCATAGAGGACTAGGTTTCTTCGTTTGCTATGGACTGAGCTTTACCGTCAATCTCTGGTTTCCTCTTCTCGAACGTAAGGTTAAGTGAAGAGCGAAATCAAGGTATGGAACGGGGCAAATATCCCCTCAATAACGGCATGGAACGTCCCGCTCACGGCCGGCACGCGCATCAAGAAGATGATGAGCAGAATACCAGCAAAGCCAACACTGCGATACCCCCGTGCAAGACGGGCCGGAAGAAACGCTGCGAGCACGTGGGAGCCGTCGAGTGGTGGCACCGGGATAAGGTTGAACACGGCAAGGACGATGTTCAGATAGATTCCACCGTAAAACATCTTCGTCAAGAATTCAAGGCCGTCAATGGCGAGTGCTGAGCCGGCAGTATTCACCGTGGCGCCCACAAAACCGAGGAGTATCACAGCAACACTGCAAACAAAAGCAACGAGGAGATTTGATGTTGGTCCAACAATAGATACCAGGAAGTCATCCCTTCTTGGGCGCAAGAAGTTTGTCGGATCCACGGGCACCGGTTTTGCCCATGCAATGAAAACACCTCCGGCCGTCAACAAAGAAAAGAGGGGAATGAAGATCGAACCGATCGGGTCTATGTGTGGTAGTGGATTGAGCGTGAGCCGACCGAGCATCTTTGCAGTCGGATCCCCGAGTTTCAAAGCCATATAGCCGTGCGCAACTTCGTGGATGACAACTGAAAATAGAAGAATGGGAAGAATGTAGAGCTGTTCGACCATGAGCGCCGTTATCCTCTCGGATGAAACGTCCGATGAACTTCCTTCAAGTACTCACGATCAATGTGAGTGTAAATCTGTGTAGTCGCAATGTCCGAATGTCCAAGCATCTCTTGCACGGCGCGCAGATCGGCGCCACCCTCCAATAGGTGCGTCGCAAATGAGTGGCGGAACGTATGTGGATGGACATCCTTTGCCA
>DPLS01000364.1:0-1430 GCA_003541875.1 Bacteroidota bacterium
GAGCGACTTCCTGTCCCATGATGTTATAGACGGTAACAGTGACCCGGCTCTGCATTGGAAGGCCGTACCGGATTTGCGTCGTCGGGTTGAACGGGTTGGGATAGTTCTGATCCAGTGAGAATCTCCGGGGGAGAACGCCCCCCCTGTTGCCTTCCTCACGTACACCCACCGACAGCAGTTGCGGAGGTTTCGTGGTGAAGAGAATGGCAAGTGAGTCCCTCAACAGCGTCGCACTCTCGTCAAAGAGGCCTTCGTAGCCGTACTGCAAGCCCACTGTCTGTGTGTGGTTCTCAAGTCCGACCGTGTTTTCCAACGGGTCGTCAGTATCCTTGTACAACATCAGGATCTCACCATCTCCCGTCGGCGTTGGGTACGTACTCGGATTGAACAACACTATCTGGAATGTCTCCTTCTTGGTCGTGGAAGCACGATGGCTCACATTGTACCATTCTATTATGAACTGCTGTGCCACGAGAGGAGGTGAATAGTAGAGCAGCTTTCCAGTTTCACCGGATGCAGCGAACAGGTCCATCCAGAACCCCGCAACCATGGAGTTCACCGCATCATTGTGGGGAAGTGGGTAGTTCGCGGGAAGCGTCTGAGTTCCGGCGCCCAAGGCGATCCACCCGTCGCTACTGAGACGAACCTCTGTATAGTCAACCCCGTAATATCTGAACGTGAATGGGAGCGGCACGGTAGCAGTAAAATCACTCCCGATCCCAGTTACCTGCGTTCCGATCCCGTTGAGTTCAAACCAGTCGAAGCGGGGACACTGCCTGTAGAGCGTGTCATCACTCACGTATGCGTAATACCCGTAAGCGTCGGGCCCTGTCGGGTCACTATGCCGAGGTACGGATACCGGAATCGAAATGGTTTCAGTATGACTGTATGCGTAGCGTCCGCCCTGTGTTTGCAAGAAGAGACCATATGGAATGGTGACTTGCGCCGGACATTGGCTGTCCACTCGAACAATAAAGTAATCTGTGTAATTCGTGATAGAGCTATCTACGCCCATTGTCCCAAATGCACCAAGCGAATCGCTGATTGTAATGTACGGGTTGGTGCATCGGAGCGTAGCACGGGCGTCCGGAGCAACGTCTTCTCCAACATTCTTCACCGTAACGTAGAGCCTTACAGTTTCCCCGGGATCCATCCTGCCGTTGGCCCTTGAAGATCCACGATCATCGACAACATACGCGAGACTCCTTAACCTGCATCCCTTCACCTCCTCCATCTGAACATAGTCCCACGTTCCAGTTGTGCTTGTGACGTGCAGTGCAAACGGAATCGTGTCACCTACTGCACACGCCGGCTTCACAAAAAACTCATAGGGAGAACCGGTGAATGAACCGCCTGAGGCAAGATTCCCAAAGCTCACTGGCGTTGTCGTCTGCAGCTGGACCATACTGGTGTCAACATTCAGTGTCGCC
>DPLS01000364.1:1743-4060 GCA_003541875.1 Bacteroidota bacterium
CCGTGTTCATTCGGATTGATCTTTCCGTCAAGGTTGCCATCAAGGTCAACGACCACTGGTTCCCCGAATGGAGCTACGTGTTCTGTTTCTGATGTGATTGTTATGACGCCTTCATACGGAACCACATTCCCACCTCGAACCAAGACGGTGAGTGTGCCGACCCGCTCGGGAGTGACGGGAACTATGACCCTCCCATCGGCATTGGCAAAAGCGATGGAGTAAACGCTATCACCAGCAAGACATACTTCAGCCCTTGAAACAGGAGTGCCGGTGACAGAATCTGTCACCGTGAACACCACCTGATTGAAACCAAGACCGATAGATGAAGGGTGCGCAACTGTGACTGGACGCGGGACATCCTTCCAGACGTGCAGGCTTGGATCGCCGATAAGGCAATAGATCCGGGTCTGATATTGCACATAATACTCGTTGCCGAAGACCTCATACATATATAGCCTGCCTCGCATTAGCGCCTGACCTGGGGTCTCCAACCCTTCCTGGAACATCCCAATGTAGATACCCTTGTCCATCTGATTGTTGTAGGTGGTGTGAGTATTTCCTGTCGGGCCGATGAACGTCACGGCCCCCCGTGGCGCCGCAACCGAGCCCAGCTCAAACCACGTCTCACCGAAACAGTCGCCGCTGCTGTTGGTAAAGTTGCCAACCCCGCATCCAATACTTGTAACGAACGTCAGCATCCGGCCATTGTTCAACGAACTCACTTCATTCACCGTCATACGATAGCACGACGCCCACCATTCCGTGTACCAGCCCTCACCGCGGTAGTTGAGAAAGCTCCGCCCATTGTTGATGGCGCTGACGACATCGGCCAATTGTGAAGTGCAGGGACTTCGATTGATGAAGGTATCAACGGCACTGAAGCGACCATCCACGAGCATTCGCTCTCGAGCAAACCTCTTTGTGACGGCTTGTGAGGCATAGGCGCTGTTTGCGACCACTGCTCCCTTCTTGAACCACGCGGTGTTCGCCGTGTAGGGATTCCTTTCATACGTAATGATCTTGTTGACAACGATTTGCTCCTCGGCATCGTTGTCGTGGGTGAAGCGGCCGATCATCATCTCTGGAAGGAAATCGATGCCGTCAATCTCAACGTAGAAGTCCTCGTTGACAACCCCATTGGCATAGATCACCGGGACTGTTGGGTAGTCCCCTACAAGCAGCACATAACTGGGAGGATATTGCCAATAGTGATACGCGTTCGCGATATAGGTTTTTATAACATTTGGATCTGTTCCACCACCGATCTCACTGAATTTCACAATTCGTACGCTCACACCCGTCTTGTTCCGCCAGTCTGTAAACGGAGTCAAGCTGCCGACCGAAGCATCGGGTGCAATGCAGAGCATGACATCCCGACCAATCCCGAGATCGCTGAAGTTCCTCTCCAGGACACTCTGATAGTTGAAGATGATGCCCCGATAGAGAGCATCGAACGAAGGGGCAATCGGTTTGCGAGGAGCCAACTTTGGATTCACCACTTCACCAACGCCATACTTCACGCGAATCGTCACAGATGAGGCCACACGAAGCTCGTTCTTTGCAGCAATGTACCTGACCGGATATACTCCAACACGAACTATGCGAAAGTCCCTGAACACGCCCGGAGGATCAACAGTTGCCACCTGCCGGGGGTATGCTTCCAAGCTTTGGTACGCATCCATCCTTTCCACATAGGGAGGCTCCTGCTCGCCTTCTTTCCATGTGCGACGAGCAGGTGGTACAACGTACCCCGTGAACGATTGCTCTTCTCCCACTTCCACCACCTCCACCGATACAGCCGCTTGGTCGGGCACGGCAAGTATCCTCGCCACGCAAGGCAGTTCAGGAAAACCGATCTCCGTCGTCGTTGCATCCGTCAAAAGGTCAATCGACCTATACGCCCTCTCAGCACCGACAACCTCCTGTAGTTCGAACCCGGACAATTCAATTTTCAAGACGGTGCCGGCCGGACTATCCTCCAGCAACGTCACCTTTGGTGCCTGAGGCGACGATGCATTCCCATTGAGGGAGACCCAATCGGCTTGGGCCGGAATTGAGCTTGCCAATAATAACAACGCCACGCAACTGAGCCGATTCATCATTGTTCACCTTGTGTTCTTTTTCTGAAAGGGATGTCCATGTGTCTTTGATACTTCACAACTGTATACTTACTATCGTCGACGCTCCCACCGCCTGCGGCCTCACATTCATCTCAAGAGGATCATCTTTTTCATCTCCAGGAACTTCCCTGCTTGTAGCCTGTAAATGTAGACGCCACTGGCGAGCGTCGTTGGCTTCCAGGTAATGGTGTGAGCAC
>DPLS01000189.1:0-4681 GCA_003541875.1 Bacteroidota bacterium
AGGGCAAGAAGAACAATGTTACCAATCAGTCCGTCCTCCTCGCCGACCATCGAGAATACAAAGTCGCCATACGATTCCGGGAGAAACAATTCCCGTTGCTGGCTTTGCCCTGGCCCAAGGCCGAAGATGCCGCCGTTACCGAAACCGATGATCCCCTGCCACAACTGATAGTTCGCGTGGCCGCCGTTATCGGAACCGCTGCCAAAGAAACCCAGGATCCGTTTCATCCTGTACTCGGCGCTCATCATGTAGATGATGAGGGGAGGAACGAGCGCCGCAAATGTCAATCCGATGTGGGAGGGCTTTGCTCGTCCAACGAACAACATGATCAAGCTGATCACAAAAATCATCGCGCCGTTGCTAAAGTTGGGCTGCAACAACACCAGAAGAGAGACGCTCCCAATCCATATCATCGTCGGCATGAATCCCGTCTTGAAGTCTCCAATCCGGTCACGTTTCTCTGCTAGCAGAAAACAGAGGTGAAAGATGAGTGCGTACTTGGCAAATTCAGACGGTTGCAATCCAAATCCCCCAAACCGAAGCCAGCGGGTCGCACCCTTCACTTCGCCCCCAAGCGCGAGCGTTACCAGAAGAAGAAGAACGGCGCCGATCAGTGCTGGTTTTGTAAGCTTCCTGTACTTCCTGTAATCGATCTGCATGAACACAAAGATCATTGCAAAACTCAGCAGCACCTTAAGCGCATGGCTGCCCAGCAGCTTCTCGCTGCTGCCCGACTTCAGGAGGGCCCATGTTGAGCTTGCGCTGTAGACAACGCCAAGGCTTAGTACCATCAACACAAGCACGGCTATCAGCGTGGCCAGATCGATATGGTTGCGTTCTGTGCGCATCACATCAGTTGGGACTCAGTTCACGAACAAGCTGCTTGAAAACCCTCCCGCGATGTTCATAGTTCTCGAACCAGTCAAACGAGGCGCAGGCAGGCGAGAGCAATACCACATCACCCGACGTTGCGGTTCGTGTTGCGATCTTCACCGCCTCTTCCATATTCGCCGCCGTCACCACGGAAACAATGGATGCAAATGCTTTCGTTACTTTATCCGCAGATTCACCAATCGCGATAATGGCCCTGACGTGCTTCTTCACGGGGTCCGTCAGTCTTGAGTAGTCGTTCCCCTTGTCTCTGCCGCCGAGAAAGAGAACAATTGGTCGGTCAAAGCTTTGCAGTGCGTACCACACAGAGTCCACATTTGTTGCTTTCGAGTCATTCACGTAGGCAACACCGTTGACCTCCCGAATAAGCTCAAGCCGATGTTCAACACCCTTGAAGTTCTTTAGCGTTGCCCGAATTGAAGCTGTTGAGGTCCCCATTACTCTCGCCGCCAGGGTTGCCGCCATGGCATTGTACAGGTTATGCATCCCTCGAACGCTGATTTGGTCGGTGCCAATAACGACTTCTTCTCTCCCATCCATCCGGGTTCTCAAGTGACCGGCCTGGACAAACGCACCCTCATCGACCTTCGAGTGAATGCTGAATGCCATCTTCCTCACCGAGGGCGGGGCAAGCTTCTCGACATAGCTTCGTTCTGTTTTATCGTCGACGTTGTAGATCAACACATCGTGGGCTGTCTGGTTCTTGAAGATGCGGCACTTTGACTCAATGTACTTTTCGTACGAGTGATCATATCGATCAAGATGGTCGGGGGTGATGTTCAGCCACACGGCGATCTTTGGCTTGAAAGACTCTATGTGATCCAACTGGAAACTGCTGATCTCCAACACTGCCGCCCCGTCACTTCCCACCTGATCGACCACCTGAGAGAAAGCGGTGCCAATATTTCCTGCAACAACACACTCCCGTTTTTCATCTTGAAACATTCGACCAGTCAGTGTTGTTGTTGTGGTCTTTCCATTTGTACCCGTGATTGCCACAATAGGTGCCATGCAAAACCAGCTCGCCACCTCCACCTCGCTTGTCACCTTCAGCCCTTTCGCCAAAGACTCCTTCACCAGCGGCACATCAGAAGGAACACCGGGGCTCAGAACAACGACATCGCCCTCCAACACTCGCTCGCTGTTAACTCCAAACTCATAGTCGATCCCTGCCGCTTCAAGCTCAACAGCAACCTGTGCCATTTTCTCTGCTGCTGCTTTGTCGCTCAAGAACACCCTTGCACCATGACGCTTCAACAGTTTCGCTACCGCCACACCGCTGCGTGCACCGCCAAAAACACTAAACCGCTTTCCCCTGACCTCACCGGCCTTCAATTGAACTATCTCACCTTGAATGTCGCCAGGCTGACAATCATCATCAGGATGGCGATAATATAGAAACGCGCAACGATCTTTGGCTCCGGCCAGCCGAGCATTTCAAAGTGATGATGCAATGGGGCCATTTTAAATACCCGCCGACCTTCTCCAAACTTCTTCTTAGTGTACTTGAAGTACATTCGCTGTATGATCACCGAACCTGTTTCCGCCAGGAACACTCCACCAAGCGTGGGGAGCAGCAGTTCCTTCTTAATCAGCACGCACAGCGCACCTATTGCCCCACCAAGAGCAAGCGAACCGGTATCTCCCATGAACACCTGTGCAGGATAGGCGTTGAACCAGAGAAAACCCAGCGCGGCTCCAACGGTGGCTGCACAGTAAACCACAAGCTCCCCGTTGCCGCGGAGAAACGGAATTGTGAGGTACTCGCTGAGCACCGTGTTTCCCGAAATGTAGCTGATGACTGCCAGTGTTAGTGCCACGATGCCGACCGTGCCAATCGCAAGGCCGTCAAGTCCGTCCGTCAAGTTGACCGCATTCGACGTTGCCGTAATAACAAAGATGACCATTGGGATATAGAGCACACCAAAATCAAACTCCAGATTTTTAAAGAACGGCACCGTTGTGGAGGAGTTGATCTTCCACAGATCGGGATCAATAAGATGTGGATAGAAATAGATGACGCTTCCAACCACGAGACCAACAAAGATCTGGCCTACGATTTTGTACAGACCAATCAGACCTTTGGGCTTCTTCTTAACAACCTTCAAGTAATCATCCAGAAAGCCAACCGCACCCAACGTTGTCGTGACAAACAAAATCAACACGACGTAGATGTTGCCAAGATTCCCCCACAACACAGTTGGGATGAGAACCGAAGCAAGAACAATGAAGCCACCCATCGTCGGTGTTCCGGCTTTTGTCAGATGCGTCTTTGGTGCTTCCAGCTTCGCCGACTCTCCGATCTGTTTCTCTTTGAGCTTCCGAATAATCTTCGGGCCCAACCAGAACGCAATAACCAGTGCCGTTACCGCTGCCGCCGCCGCTCGAAATGTGATGAATCGAACCAGTCCAAATCCGGGTGGATGGTATGTTCGTTCAACCAACTCAAATAGATAGTAGAGCATGCCGGTTCAAACTCATCAAATGGTCGGGAACGACGCCGATCGCAATCGTTCCTCCAAAAAGGTTACTATGTCTTCCATTTTCATTCCGCGCGATCCCTTCACGAGCACCATGTCACCGGGCGTAACCAGCTCTGCAAGATATTCAGCCAGAACATTTTTCTGATCATAGTGAAGTGCACCCGGTGAACTCACGGCCCGATGAATTTCGCGTGCAAGATCCCCGTATGTCAGGACGTAATCAATGCCAAGTCGGGCTGCTTCACGACCGACGCCCGCGTGCTCTTCCTTGCCACGCTCCCCCAACTCCCGCATGTCGGCGAGGACGGCGATCTTCTTGCCGGAAACTTTTGTTGACGCGAGAGTTCGCAGCGCTGAGATCATCGAATCAGGGTTTGCGTTGTACGTATCATTGATAACACTCACATCTCCGAGATTCAGAACTTCCGTGCGCTTTGTCGTTGGGTGGAACGACTCAAGCGATTTCCGGATGCGCCTCATCGGAACTTTGAACGTCAACCCCACCGCAATAGCAGCGAGGGCGTTCATTGCATTGTGTTCGCCGGGAATCCGCAGGTGAATGATGTCACGCACCATCGGCTTCTTTCTCACATACTCAATGCTCGACCGACCATTTTCGTCCACCTGGAACTGCTTCCCGCTAACACGAACACCCTTGGCGTGCATTCCGTAGACTATTTGACGACTCATCCGTTTTGCCTTCAATCGAACCGCCGGATCATCTGCATTCACAAACACGACCGATTTTGTTTTTCTCCGGAGGTAATCAAACAGCTTCCCCTCTTCCTCTGCAACTCCCTCGACGGTCTTGAAGAACTCCAGATGTTCCCTTCCCACATTTGTTATCAACCCGTGTGTCGGGAACACAATTTGACAGAGATGCTCTATCTCGCCAGGATGATTGGTCCCAATCTCGATCACGGCAATTTTATGTTTCTTCTCCAGCCGGAGGAGCGTTTGTGGGACACCAATATGATTATTCAGGTTCCCTTGTGTGCTTAGCACCTTGAATGTACTTGCAAGCACAGACGTGATCATATCTTTCGTTGTTGTCTTGCCATTGCTTCCTCCCACCGCAATGACCGGAATCTTAAACTTCATACGGTGGAGATGGGCGAGTTCACCAAGGGCGCGTGTCGTGTCTTCTACAATGATTACCGGTTTGTTGGAGACGCCCCCCGATCCAAACGACGCGTCGACTACTGCCGCCACCGCTCCTTTGTCGAATGCAGCAGCCACATACTCGTGACCGTTGAAGTTCTCCCCTTTGAGTGCAAAGAACAACTCGCCACCCCCAACCCATCGCG
>DPLS01000189.1:4919-8248 GCA_003541875.1 Bacteroidota bacterium
GCCACCCCCAACCCATCGCGAGTCTGTTGATACGCCGGTGATCTTGACGCCCCTCAGCCGTTCCCGGTTTCTGAATGCGATATACGTAAGCTTATCAAGATCTTTGACGGTCAACATTATGATGCTGCTCGTATAGCTGACTCGATCTCTTCGCGATCGTCAAAGTGGTGCCTCGTGTTTCCAACAACCTGATAGTTCTCGTGTCCTTTCCCGGCAACAAGAACAACATCACCACTATGTGCCAGGCCAAGTGCCAGCTTAATTGCTTTGCGACGATCGACCTCCGTGTGAACTTGTTTGCCCTTAACAACGCCACCCATGACTTCATCAATGATCGCCTGTGGATCTTCGTTGCGAGGATTGTCGGACGTGATGATGACGGTGTCGCTCAACTCAGCTGCTATTCGCCCCATGATGGGGCGCTTCCCCCGATCTCTATTTCCACCACAACCAAACACTGTAACCACTTTTCCACGACTTTGGTCGGGGAGGAGTTCGCGAATCGTCTGTAGGCAGTTCTCAAGTGCATCGGGTGTGTGTGCATAGTCAATGATTGCTGTCCAGCCGAGGGGTGAGGCTATCTGCTCAAACCGTCCGTGCACCACCTTCAGGTTCTCGATGCCCTCAACAATTTTCCGCTGAGGGACGCCCAGTGCAACGCCCGCCGCATACGCCGCTAGAATATTGGAGACATTGAAGCGACCAGTGAGAGAGGAAGACGCCGTCGTGCTTGCACCGGCATGACGTATTGAGAACCTTGCACCTTGGACACTCAACTCTATGTCTTGCGCCTGAAAGTCTGCGGCAGAACTGACACCATACGTGACTCTCTTTGCCTTCGACCGCTCCGCTATCCGAGCACCAGAGCTATCATCATTGTTCAGTACCGCATACGACAAACTACTCATCCCATTAAACAGGATTTGCTTGGCGCCAAAGTATTGGTCCATCGAGCCGTGAAAGTCGAGATGGTCTTGTGTCAGATTGGTGAAAACCCCGACGCTGAAATCGAGGCCTAATACCCGGTGCATGGCCAGTGAGTGTGAGGATACTTCCATGACTGCTGCAGAACACCCCTTTGCGACCATGGTCGCAAGCAACTGGTTTAGTTCGAGTGATTCCGGCGTTGTGTGCGTTGCCGGAAATGTCTCCTTCCCGATCATGTGGGCGATAGTGCCAATCAAGCCAACCCGTTCACCGGAAGTTTCAAGTATTGATTTGATCAAGTACGTCGTCGTCGTTTTGCCGTTGGTGCCTGTCACGCCCACCAGTCTGAGCTTCGCTGATGGATGATCATAGAAGTTCGCCGCCAAAAGCGCGAGGGTTTTCCGCGAATCCGACACAACAATCTTCACGACACCGGCATGCATGAAGAATGAGTCGGGGATCGCCTTGTCGTCTTCCAGTACCACAACCGTTGCGCCTCTTGCCACCGCCTGATCAATGAACTTGTGACCATCGGTCGCTGTACCGCGAATGGCAACAAACAGGTTGTCCCGCTCGATCTTGCGCGAATCATACTGAACGCCCCGGACTTCAACTTCGTGCGTCAACACCATTTTTCCGTACATCGTTTGAAACATCTTGGTGACCGGAACACCTTCCAGCATCTTCGACAACGTCATATAGTTTCTTCACGAAGCAAGAATACTCGTTCTCTCCCTGGACGGCGAGGGAATCGATTGTCAGTTGAGAGCAACCAGACTGACGCTTTTCGGTTCGCACCTCAGCAACACGCGGGCTCCAAGTTTGACCTGCTGACCCGGCCCCGGAACCTGCCCAACAACAATACCTGAACCCGTAACACTCACCACAAATTCGTCCATACTTAAACGATTGATCGCTCGGCGGATTGACATTCGTCGCACATCGGGTACCGCCGCAAACCCTTTGGGAACCTTGATGTCCAGTTCGCTCGTAATGATCTTTATGGCGGTACCCGGAAGTGCGCGAGTTCCGGGGCTGGGGGATTGCCTCAGAACTACCCTCCCGTTACCGAACGGCTGCGCACCAAATCCGCTGCCGGAGAGAATGGAAGATGCAACATCGATTTCAAGCCCCGCTACATCCGGCACTACAATTGGTTGTTTTTCTGCAATCACCGTTGGCTCTTGTTTCTGCGTCCACGAGGAACTGGCGATGATCTTCTCAGCTATCGCTTTGAAGATTGGAGCGCTGGCAAATCCGCCGGTGTAACCGCCTTCTCTAGGATGATCAAGCATAACCAGGCAAACCACTTTCGGATCTTCCGCGGGGAAGTATCCTACAAACGAAGCGGTGTAGTTCCCAACCTCGTATTTGCCGTCGATGAACTTGCGGGAAGTCCCGGTCTTGCCAGCCACAGATACATTGTCGTGATGTGCAGATACGCCCGTCCCCCTTTCAACAACACCCTCGAAGATCTTTGTGAGCTGTTGCGCGGTGGAACGGGAGATTACCTTTCGGATTTGTTGCGGGTGGGTTTCCGAAAGGACCTCATTATGCGGGGTGAGCTCCTGCTTGACAATGAATGGTTTCATAAGCACGCCATTGTTCGCCACGGCAGCGTATGCGGCCGCAAGCTGTATGGGTGTCACACCCACTTCGTAACCAATGGCCATACTGTTGAGTGTGGCTCCCGACCACTGGTTTGGCTTCTTTAGCTCACCGTTAATCTCACCCGGCAGCTCTACACCGGTCGCGACACCGAAGCCGTAGTTTCTGGCTGTGGTATAGAGAAGCTCGGTGCCAATCAAGATCGAGACCTTTGCTACCACAATATTGCTGGAATGCTCAATCGCTTCTTGAAACGTCAGCATGTTGTATGGATGCGTATCGGTGATTTTTCGCGGAGGGCCGCTGGCATATTTCACATAATATGTCCCATTCTCAGCAAAAAACTGCTGGTCGAGCTTCACGAGCGATTTTTCAACTGCGGCAGATGCCGCCACTACCTTGAACACCGATCCGGGCTCGAACATATCGGTGATTACCCGGTTCTTGAAAAGTGCCGCATCCGTTCCTACAACATTATTGGGATCAATCCCGGGATAATTTGCCATTGCGAGGATTGCGCCGGTTGATGGTTCGAGCATCACCACAAGCCCGCTCTCCGCTTTGTTCCGCTCAATTCCCTTCCGCAATTCCGACTCTGCAATTGATTGGTACTCAAGGTCAATTGTGAGAACAATGTTGCTCCCATTTGCCGGATCAACGCGTGGATAATCCACCGATGGGTGGCGACGTCCCAGCCCATCGCGCTGCATTATCGCGTAGCCATCGATGCCGCGCAGCCGATCATCGAACTGAACCTCAATGCCGCTGAGACCTTTGTTGTCAACATCGGTGAA